>JAJRYU010000365.1 GCA_024275615.1 Planctomycetota bacterium | reverse complement strand
TATCGTTTTTTCTGCGACTGGGCATGGCGGGCAAGATTCCTGCTACTTAACGTCTTTCAGAGACTCAATGATCTCGTCAACGATACCATATTCTGTTGCCTCAGCGGCAGACATGAAAAAGTCCCTGTCGGTGTCTTTCTCAACAACACTGAGATCTTTCCCTGAAGCATTGGCGAGTATTTGGTTCAAGGTCGTTTTCATGCGACCAATTTCTTGGGCCTGAATGCCAATATCAATGGCTGTACCTTGGGCACCTCCCCAGGGTTGATGGATCATGATACGGGAATTGGGCAGGGAGAATCTCTTGCCTTTTGTCCCGGCAGCGAGCAAGACCGCCCCCATGGATGCGGCTTGTCCCAGGCAGTAGGTGGCCACATCGCACTGCACGTAGTGCATGGTGTCGAAAATGGCCAAACCTGCGGTCACTGAGCCTCCAGGTGAGTTAATGAAGATATTGATGTCTTGGGCGCGGTTTTCTTTTTGCAAGAAAAGTAGCTGCGCAGTGACCGCGTTGGCGACGTAGTCGGATATTTCGCTCCCGATGAAGATAATGCGATCTTCCAAGAGACGAGAGTAAATGTCGTAGGCGCGCTCTTGGCCGCCCTTCTTCTCAATGACATACGGGATGTGATAGGACATGTGTTCTCTTTCTCCTTCGAGCGGTTACTTCTCCTGCCTTAAAGCAGTCCAGTGCCCGATAATCCAGTCTCGATGTGCGAGCTGCCTCGCCTTTGGCACAAGACATATTCTGTGTCGTACAGAAATACTTGTCCCTTTTCCTTGTTTCCGAGGCGCTAGTCCGCCGATTCCGACTCGGCGGCTTCCCCACTGGTCTCATCGACAACTTTCACTTGTTCGGTGAGCCACTTCCTGACCTTGGTTTCGAGAATATCAGTTCTTATCTGCTCGGCAGCATCGTGTTTAGCAATTTCTTCTCGGATTGCAGTCGGTGTGACCCCTTTGGCCATCGCCATGGATTCAACGCGTTCGTTGTAGTCTGACTCAGTCGAGAATATTTTTTCTCGTTTGGCGAGCTTCTGAATCACGTACCAAGCTCGAATCGATCGTTCCGCTTGAGGAAGCAATTCTTTTTTGAGTTAAACTTGAGCTTCAACGATATTCTCTGTGTCCAATTCGCCGGCCATCAACCTTTGCATGAGGACTTCTTGGGCCTGGCGTTCAACAGCACGGGTTACCGTGCTTTCTGGCAAAGCCATGGGAACTCGTTCAAGGATGGCGTCCAGGACGTCTTCTTCAACCTTTTGATTGGCTTCTTCCAACATGTGGTTGGCGACGTCGGAGCGGACCTTGTCCTGCAGTTCTGCCAGAGATTTCAGGCCAAAGCTCTCGGCGAATTCGTCGTTGAGCTCGGGCAACTCCATGCGTTTGATTTCTTGGACGTCAAATTTGCTTGTGAGAGTCTTGCCAGCGATGTCTTTGACCGGATGGTCATCGGGGACAGTCACTTCGCAGGTCACCTCTTGGTCAAGGTTCACGTCGGTGAAGAGCTCTTCAATCTTAGGAATCGGAACGCCAGCAAGTTTTGAATCGTCGCCGACTACAAGGTGAGATTGGTTGCGCTCGAAGACAACGTCCTCGCCTTCTATAAGTTCGAACTTACCGATCACCAAGTCCTTTTCTTTTGCACCGGAGTCTTCCACGGGGACCCAAGAGGCCCGCTCATTACGCAGGTTCTCGACCACGCGCTCGACACTGCCGTCGGTGACCTCTTGAAGGACTCGGGTCACCTCAATGTCTTTGATCTCGGGGAGTTCGAATTCCGGGCGGATTTCGACTTCGACATCGAATTCCATGCCCTCTTCCGCGGCCATTTTGATGTCGCCGAAATTGAAGTCGGGGTCACTCACGACCTCAAGTTCGTGTTCGCGGATCCCATCTTGAATCCCGTCGATGACAAGGTCTTTCTTGACGTCCTCCAGGATGTGGTCGCCAAAGCGCTTCTCAAGGACACTTCGGGGGGTCTTGCCCTTACGGAACCCAGGGATGGTCACGTTCTTACGCAGTTCACCATAGGACTTGTTAATGGCGCTACGGACGTCGTCTGCGGAAACCGTAATACTCAAGCGGCGTTTGCAGGGGCCGAGTTCCTCGATGCGCGATACCATGCTTTGCTCCTCGATGGAATTCCCCGGCTCTCTGCCGGGTTCGATCGTTGTGAATGACACCGCAAGATACGCGCTCGAACCAGTGGATTCAAGCGGTCAAAGGCGTTTTGGCGGCAGGACTTATGGCAAACTCAAGGGGGCTCCAACGTGAGGAGAGCGCACGTCCGGGAGACAGGGATCGTTCAATCACCTGGTCTACTTGCGAGTTCAGGCAGGATTATGGGCAGGTTTAGAAATTCAAACGAAAAGCACGGGTTCTGGCTCTTCCAGGTGAGCACCGCAAGCCGTGAGTAGATTGTAGAATCGGGATGACATGACTAGCTCAGGACTTATGGCAGCGCCCTGGCCGAAACTCTCGAAAGTGTGGTTGACGTCTTGGAACTCATTTTCGGCAACATCGTAATAGAGTGGAGAGTCGAGAAAGAGCCCTCCCTGACCGCAGGCTTCGCAACGGTCATCCGTTGAGATGAATCGGGTCGGTGGGCTAAACGCCCTTGGCAGTTGCTGTGTGACCATGACTTGAAAATATGAAGAGTCATGAACGGAGCTTTCTTCCTGATCCTCCACCTCGCGCAAAAGGCAACCCGTTATGCCATCCTTGATCATGCGCAAGGCGATTTTTTCGCTGACAATGAGTTCATGGCGCGGACCAAATATCGCCTCTTCATCCGCCAATCTGGCATGTTGCATGACCAGAGGACCCACTTGCTCCGGAGTTCTCATGCAGGTTTCACAGGCTTCAGACCAGTCGAATTGGACCTCGTGGGGCAAGTGACTGCCAAGCACTTGGGCTTCAGGACCTGTCTTGAGAATTGTTGCCAGGCGAATTTCTGCTAACTCGAAGTGTCGTTCTTCGCGCATGTAGAATTCAAAGCCACCAGCTTGTAACTGTTCGAGGAGCACTTTTGCCCGTTCAGAGTGAGCTGGTACACGGTTTTCCAGAAAATCAGTGCCTTCGCGAGGGCTCCAATCATCCGATCCCCCCAAGAACTCCAGTTGTTCGTGGTTTTCCGGGGTTTTTTTGATCAGAACAACAAGCTCGACGCGCATGATTCTCCTTCCGCAGGGTTGAAGCCCTTCACTTGGTACTTATCGGATGGCAGGTTGATGGATCTTTATTTCCAGTGCCAGCTGTTATAGGTGGGATTTCACCCCATATCCTGTCGAAGTTCACCGGGAGATTCTCCGCCAGATTCGCGCTCGTCGATTCTGCTTGAGAACGGAAACAGGTATGCTGATCACCAGGAACTCGAGTTTTTTCTGGCCAATCAACCAAGATTGACGTCAGGAAGGTCTGAGGCAACGTTTGAACTAAGTGAGCAGTCTTCGCGATGCACGATGATGTCAAAGTGGCTTTTGCATTGGTTCACGGATCCTCCCGTGCGTCCAAAACCTTGAAAGAGCGCTACCGCGATGAACTGGAGTTGGCTTTAGAGCACTGTCGCGTTGCTGTCGAGTTGGGATTGGAGTTCGAAGAGTATGGCGAAGGCGTCCTTGTTGATGCTGCCAAGAGTCTGCTTCACTCTTACCCGGTAAGTCGTTCGGATGCTGCTTTGGATCCGCATGTGGACCGCATCTTGGGGCATCGAGATTTCGCCTTGTCGCTGTTGCTAAGACGCCAAGTGAAAGATGCTTGGCGTGTTTTTGTGCAACGATTCGGTACTTTCATTCGTTCCCTCTTCATTCGTGATGGTCTGCCCTACGACGAGGCGCAAAAAGAGTTGGAAGGTTTGATCGATGTCCTTTCCGACGATTCCGAAGGTCCTCCGCCCATCGCTGGCTATCACGGCAGTGTCGACCTCAATAACTGGCTTTACTGTTTCGTTCGCTCGCGGCGTCAAAAGGTCGGTCCCATCGGCAAGGTGAAATGTCCAATTGGCAACGATGATCCAGGATTCGTATTGCCCTTGGTGCTGAACGAAGGTGAACTTCGCGAGCATTTCAAGAACGAATTCTCATTGCTTTGGCAAAAAACTGCGACCTCAGAGCGAGAGTTGCTATCAGCGTTTGCACATGGCCATGTGCCGCTCTACTTGGTGGATGAGAATAGTACCGATGAGAAGATCAAAGCCTTGGGACCGCAACTTCTGTTCGAGAAACATAGTAATCTCATTAAGTCCCTTGCCGTT
>JAJRYU010000364.1 GCA_024275615.1 Planctomycetota bacterium | reverse complement strand
TCCGCTTTCCAGGATTGAAACCACGCCATGTCAAGGAATGGGTGACTCTCTCAGACTTGGTCCCCACGACATTGGCCATGTTGGGACTCAAAGACAATCGGGTACGCCTTGGACGCGACTTGACACCATTGATCACCAATACGGCAAAAGACTGGCCCGATGTCGCTTATGTCGAACGCCCTTCTCCTCCAACTGGTCGATATCACTCCAAGGAACGTGGCATTTGGGCAGGTGACCTCAAACTCACTTGGAAACCTGAAGAAAACACCTATCAAGTTTTCAATCTGGCGATCGATCCAAAGGAAACGAACAACATTTTTGATCCCACACAAAAGGACCAAAACCGTCTTCTGGGACTGATGCAATTGATGGACAAACGCATCGATACCTTCTGGGGTGAAGCACAAACGGTCGTTGACATGCCCCCTGCCATCTCGAAGCTTGAGATCGATTTCCACACCGCCGTTGCCGCCTATGTCGACGCCAAGAGCGACCCTGAACTCAAGAGCAATGCCGTTGCCATCGGCACAATCCTAAAAGGTAAGGAATTTCGCTGGAATCCGAAATACAAGACCAAGGTCTCAGACAAGGATATTGAACAGCTTCGAATACGAGCCGAATCGCATTTGCAAGGAGTCATGGAGAACGCCGGATTGAGGGACCTCTTGGCGCGAATACTCACTTTCTGTGATCATCAAAGCTCCCAGGCCGTCGTCAAAGAAGCTCTGGGGCAATGCAAGAACCCTTTCATCGTCTTTGAACTCGCGCGCTACTTGGCTCGACACGGTGAGAACTCCGTCGCACCCATCCTCAGACAGGCCTTGGAGAAAGCAGCCTGGCGCGACAAACTCAAGGCGGCAGTGTCACTGGCTCAAATTGGCGACCCTCTAGGACGGGACCTCCTGGAGGTGGCGATGCTCTCGAAACGACTTCCAGATGTTGTTGCGGGGGTGCGTGGATTGGCCTATTTGGGGGATGACGCCGTTTTCCTGCAACTGCTTTTCAATGAGTCGACGACATGGCGCAAGACTGTAATTCTCGACGCGACGGTCGAGGCCGCTGGCGAGAAGAAAACATCATTGGGGACGGCTGCGCTCTTGCACTTGGCATTTTCTGCCAGCGAAGAAGGCGGTAGCCGAGCCCGCGAACTGATCAAAGAGCGTCTAGGAAAAGACGGAGTTGAGAATGCCAATCGCATTTTTGGCACCCTCTTCGGCGCCAGAGAATCCATGCGCTATGGAAAATGGGAGAATGCACTTAAGGCTCTCGATAGCCTGTCTGCTGCCGACGAGAAAATCTTGGGGCCACTTGTGTATTTGAAATTACGCTTGGCTCGAATTCTCAAACAGGACAACTTGATAAAATCTACCCTGAAGAGAATCGCCGAAGTCTGCCCTGGTGTTCCCAGCATGATGGCCTTGGTTCGGGCCGAAAGAAATGGAGAGCTTCGAGGCCCAGCGCTCACCGATTACCAAAACACCGGATTGACTGCGAAAATCACGGCTTTTAACTATGATACCCCGGCGCGCAGTCATGCTCCGTACGTGGTGACGTTCGAACTGGAGAACACTTCAGATCGATTCATTGAAGGTGCAGCCATGCGTGGCTGTCTTCAAATCGGAGTCGGCGAAATGAAAGGGCAGAAATACCAGCGCCCTTTGAAGTTCATTCGCCCTCTGCCAATTTCTGGGATCAGACCAGGTGAAAAGATCGTGCTTTCCTATTTTGGCAGGTTCCCGGCTCAAAAGGGCCCATGGCCCTGCGATTTGGTTGTTGTGCTCAATGAAAACAGCCGGAAACCAGTAAAAATCGCTGAGCTGCCCAGGCTCATGATCAAGTAGCGTCCCACCATTGCCCTATCTCCTGCAGATGTGGATCAAGCTCGAATCATGATGCGCGCATCGACGACGGCAGATTCCTTTGCCGTGGCGCCAACGATAAACGGATTCAAGTCCATTTCGATAATGTCCTCCAACTCCATGGACATTTGGCTGAGTCGTAGAAGACAGTTTTCAACAAGCTTTCGATCAATGCCTGGTTTGTTTCGGTAGCCATCGAGAAGTTCGGAACCACGCAATGAGGCCATCATTTCCTTGGGATCCAAGGACCCAAGAGGTGCTGAACGCAGGGCGATATTCTGCCAAACCTCCACTTCCGTGCCGCCGAATCCAACGACAATTTGCGGTCCGAATTCTGGATCCCTGGACATGCCGAGTAGAAGTTCACGGTGCCCCGTCGCCATGGCTTGGACCAAAAAGCTCAGATCTTTGTGATCGCGCTTTAGATTATTTTCCATCTCGCTGGCAGCAACGAGGACAGCATCCGCATCCTTTAGACCGACTTTCACCGCGCCGACATCGGACTTGTGAATCAAAGTGGGTGCGTCCGCTTTGAGAACGACGGGGTATCGAATTTTGTGGGCAGCACCCGCTGCAGCTTCAGGATCGGCGACACGGCGGCTTTCGACTTGGGGGATTCCGTAGATAGACAACAGTGCCGCGACATCTTGGCTGTCCAACCAACTTCTCCCCAACCTTTTGGCTTTGCGAATAATGCTCTTCGCCTTTTTTAGGTCGACTTTAAAAGCCCGATGTCGTCCAGAACGGCGTTTCGATAGTTCACGGTAACGGACGAACCCTGCCAAAGTGTGAGCAGCCTCTTCGGGGAACCGGAAAGTAGGGATACCAGCCTGCTTCAAGATCACCACCGCCTCATCACCCCCGACGCGGCCCATGATGCAGGCCAAGACTGGCTTACCTTGGTTCTTGGTTTGTTCAACGATCGTTCGGGCAACTGCCGCTGCGTCGATCATGATGGGCGACACAAAAAGCACCAGGAGAGCATCAACTCCATCATCGGCAACGATCGGCTTGAGCGCTTTCTCGTAACGCTTGGCATCAGCCGATGCGATGAGATCGACAGGATTTGAGAAGGAGGCCTCAGGGGGCAGAGAGCGAGCTAGGGCTTTCTTGGTTTTGTCGCTGAACTCCGCGAACTTAAGACCGCGCCCGGCCAAGGCGTCGGTCGCCAAGATTCCTGGACCGCCCGCATTTGTTACGACGGCGACCCGATCTCCCTGGGGAGCTTGTTGGTGCAGGAGTGCCCCAGCAAAGCTAAACATTTCACGCAGGCTGTTCGCCCGCAAAACTCCGCATTGCACCAAGAACTCATCAACGATGCGATCTTCTCCGGAGACACTGCCAGTATGAGAACCCGCAGCCTTCGCACCACGCAAGGAACGGCCGGACTTGACGGCAATAATCGGCTTCTTGCCGCGGAGACGTTCAGCCACTTCTTTGAATCGACGCGTGTCGCCCAATGACTCCAAATACAACAGGATGACTTTGATGCTGGGTTCATGCTCCCAGTATTCGAGGAGGTCGTGAGCGCCGACATCCGCCCTATTGCCCACGCTTGCAAACATGGAGAGACCCAGCCCTGTTGTTCGCGCATGCGACAAAATGGCCTCCCCTAAAGCTCCAGATTGAGAAACAAAACCAATCGATCCGGGAATGGGTGCTTCGGCGGCGAAGGAGGCATTCATGGCCACGTCTGGCTGGGTGTTCAGAATCCCCATGCAGTTTGGGCCAATAACACGGATGCCAGCAGCCCGGGCAATCCGGAGCACTTCGTTTTCCCGAGTCAGCCCTTCCGGACCGATTTCGCGGAATCCTGCTGAAACAATGACGACGCCCTTCACGCCTTTCTTGGCACAGGCCTTCATAACTTGCGCAACGTGCACTGCCGGGACGACCAGGACGGCAAGATCGACCGGATCAGGAATCGCCGCCAAAGACCGCCAAGCCTTGATAGATAGGACCGTGTCCGCCTTGGGGTTCACCGGATAGACTGGTCCTT
>JAJRYU010000363.1 GCA_024275615.1 Planctomycetota bacterium | reverse complement strand
TGTGGTTTTGACTCGCCCGAATTATTCATGACCTCACGGCCACATTGGTTTGAGAGATTGCGAAGGAAAGAAACGGCTTGTGAACAGCATGCGCCGGATCCGACATCTTCGTCCCGCACCGACCACGATCTCATGTATAAGTCAGGGGTGAAGAGTAGTTTCGTGTACCCGGCTTGTCGAGGTCGTTGACCTGCACAATTATTCCCGGTTTCACGGTCTGGGGTCGCGCCAGCTACAGGCGGCGTATTCGCAAAGAAGGTGTTGACGCTAGCAGATCGGCAATTTAGCCTTGCTGTTTGTTGCGCCTGTCGATTTTTGGACATGGAATTGTCTTGCGAGGGTAGATCCTCCTCGCCGAGGTGCGGGGTTCTTGAGGATAGGGAGGATTCATGGGGCGCCATTTGCCAGCACGGATGACGACAATTTTTGCCTTGCTCGCCCTTGTATGTTCAGGTCTTGCTTGCAGTGATGATGACTCCGTGCCTACGCGTCACGGCGATAGGGAAACAACTCAAGAAAAGACCGCACCCGTTGTTGCCAAACCTCTGCAATTTCAGAGCCCGGCTCTGTTGCCAGCCGACACTCACCGAATTCCTGAGCTTCTTCCCGGGCGTGTGACATTCGCGAAAAACATTGCGCCGATTATCTTCAACAATTGTACAAGCTGCCACCGTCCTGGGGAATCCGCGCCTTTTTCTCTTTTGAATTACCGACAGATCAAAGCGCGGGCCAGACAGATCGCGGAAGTGACTCTCAGTCGGTTTATGCCGCCCTGGGCGCCGACACACGGTTATGTGGAGTTTGCTGGCGTGCGCCGTTTGCCAGCACAGGCGATCGCTCAACTGCAACGTTGGTATCGGGACGACTGTCCCTTGGGCGACAAATCTCTCATCCCGAAGATCCCCAAGCGGACGAGCGGTTGGACCGAGGGAACACCGGATTTGGTTCTGGAGATGGATAGAGAGTTTATCGTGAGAGCGGAAGGGCGAGATGTCTTTCAGTCCTTCGTTTTTTCAGTTGACATTGCCTCGGACAAGTACGTGCGTGCTATCGAAATACGTCCAGAGAATCTTGTTGTTGCCCACCATGCCATCGTCAGTGTCGATGAGACTCCCTCATGTCGCGAAGAAGATCTGAAAAGTCCCGAAGCAGGTTATCCCGGTATGGACTTTCATAACGCCGCACCGCCGCCTGGATATTTCATCGGCTGGACACCTGGCAAGAGACCGACTTTGAGCTTGCCGGGGATGGCATGGAAACTCCGCCGCGGAAGTGACATCGTCTTGCAAATGCACTTGGTGACAACGGGCAAGTCGGAAAAATTCAAAGCCAAGATTGGACTTTATTTCACCGACGAAGTGCCGACCCGGCAGGCCTACTCCCTCGAGTTGCGCAACGACAACATTGACGTGGCCGCGGAAGCCTCTGGATTCGAAGTCGAAGATTCAATCGTCCTTCCTGTCGTCATGAGTTGTCTTGGCATCTACCCCCATGCGCATTATATCGGCAAGAAGTTTAGTGTTTTCGCGATCAAACCCAATGGCGACAAAGTGTGGTTGTTCTACGCTGGGGACTGGGATTTCAATTGGCAAGACAGCTACACCTTCGCCGATCCCATTGTCTTGCCGAAAAATACTCGTGTCGTCATGCAGATCGAGTACGACAATCGCAGCGAGAATTTGAGGAACCCCAATTCACCGGCCAAGCGTATTCGCTACGGACTTCAATCAACCGATGAAATGGGCACTTGCACTGTAACTCTCTTACCGCGGAACAAGGACGGCCTGGCGGCTATGGGAATCGCGGTGGCGCTGAAGGATGTGGACGATCATTCCCAGAGTTGGTTGGCCTACAGTCGACTAGGTAGGACTTATGCTTTCGCACGCAAGATGCCAAAGGCCATTGCTACCTTTAAGAAGGGACTTACTCTTGCCAAGCATCCGGAATTGCAAAAGAACCTCGGGAATGCCCTGGCGATGACAGGATCAGAGTCCGAAGCGATCCCTTATTTTCGCGCCGCGCTTAGGGGGTACCCTGATGATGCCAGTCTGAACTTCAGTCTGGCCTTAGCTCTTAGCAATACCAAGCAGAAGCCAGCGGCCTTGCCTTACTTGCGAGCGGCGATCGCAAGCAATCGAAATATGACAAATGCCTACTTACTTCTCGGGCAGAACCTAACTCAACTGGGCCGAAAGACGGATGCGATTGAGGTCTATCAAGACGGAGCAAGCGCCCGGCCCGATCGCATTGAGATTCACAGTGGCTTGGCCAAAGCCTACGCCGCCGCCGGGCATCCCGAGGCTTCCATCCAAGTTTTGCAAAGAGCGACGGTTTGGGCTCGAAAAAATCGACAGATGCAGCTCTTGGGCCAGCTTTCGGCCCTATTGCGAACTTATCAGCGCTGACCTTGACCTAGACACGACTGCGACGTCGATTTGGAAAACTACAGATTGCGAAGTAGAAATTCTTCGTACTTACGCGCCTTGTTGACGCGTTTCACATCGCCTCCCAAACCGTGTCCACCGGTGGGGTCGAGGAACAACTCGACGTGAGTTTCCTTGCCCGCCTTGAGAAGTTCGCGGTAGACCCGAACCGTGTCTTGATAAAGGACGTTGGCGTCTTCCATACCGTGGATGAGCAGGAGTTCCCCCTCCAAGTTCTTTGCCAGGGGCAGAAGAGAATATTTCTTGAGATCTGGAGTGCCGACGCGGCTGCTGCCGATTGTTCCGGTTGAATACCAAGAGTTGTAGTTCTCCCATTCCGTTGGCCCGGCTCCGGCCATGCCACACTTGAACACATCTGGCTCAAGGTAGAGACACATTTGAGTTTGAAAACCACCAAAACTCCAGCCGTGGATGGCCACACGTCTTGGGTCGACTCCATGCCTTGCCACCAGGAACTTGACGCCATCAACCAAGTCATCGACTTGGGGTTTGCCGACTTGCTCGAAATTCGCGCGTTCGTAGGCGCCGCCGTACCCACTCATGCCGCGCGGGTCTATTGTGCAGGTGATGTAACCATGCTCTCTGGTCATGTATTGGGCAAAGAAGTAGGCGTCGGAGCTGTAGCTTCCTTGCGTCACTTGTTTTCGTGTACCCAAGGGACCACCGTAGACATAAATGAGAAGCGGACGCTTCTCGCCTTTCTTCATGTCTTTCGGCTTGAACATATGGCCATAGATCCTCTGGCCGTGACGGTTGGGATAGTCAAAGAACTCGGGACTCACCTTCGTCAGTTGTTCCGCTTTCTGCGGATGTGAATGCGTAAGCACGGTGCTCTTTTTCTTGGCGACGTCGATATGAGTGAGTTCTTTGAGCTGACCATAACGGACGAAATTCGCGAGGACGTGAGAGCCGTCGGAACTCACAGCGAGATTCGAGAACGATCCGCTCTGACCGCTCAAGGGAATCATTTTTCCGGTGGCAAGATTGACTTTGTAGGGGTTTTGGCAGGACGGATTCCCCTTGGTCGCGGTCACGAACAACCATGCTTTGTCTTTCGACATGCCAACTGGATACACCTCAAAATGGCCCCGCGTTAGTTGGTCGAGGCTCGAATAGGTTGGATCTAGGATGTGTAATTGCCTAAAGCCGCTTTGCTCGGTCATCAGCACCATGCGCTTTCCGTCGGCAAGATAAAGAGGATGCATCATGCCGGGTGTGTTGGGCCCTCCGGAGTGCATGAACTCGTAGACGATCTTTGATTCGGCGATGGGTTCATTCTCAAGTTCCTCCGCGTCACTGGGCTTCTCCTTAGCTTTTGGCTTGGGTTTCTTGCCTTCCTCTTTGCGCTTCTTAGCAGCAAGTGCAAATTCCTTGGCCTCCTTTTTTTGCCGTTTCTTTAAGCGTTGGAGTCGTTCTTTTTTGCTCAAGAAAGTGGCTTCAACCACTTTGACTTTGTCGCTCTTCTGCTCAAAAACCAGGAAGACGACACGATCAGATTTTTCGGACCATTCTGGAGTTCGCAGGATGTCTCTCGGACCCGTGGCGGCTTGTGACCAAACTTCCTCAAGGCGACCGTCTTCCAGATCGGTTTCGCCAATCTCACAGACGAATACCAAAGTCTGAGTCTTACTTATGGGATCATCGGAGACGTGTCGGGGGACTTCACGTGTTTTCATGAATCGATCGCGGTAGTTGGCGATACTCACTTTTCTGCTACCACTTCTCCGTCCTTCGCCCTTGGTAGCAAGAATGACCAGCCTCTTGCCATCTGGGCTGATCTTGTAACTGCGAAGCTTGACCCCACTCGGTAGCTTGGGGTCGATGCGGTCGATGAGATCTTCGCCAAAACGAATCCGAAGCAGGGCATCGTCCTTGCGGTAGACATAACCTTTCCCATTAGGCAAATACTGAGGTCTGCGAATGGCGCCCCGGGTGGATGTAAGCCGCTCGATTTTTCTTGACTGAGCCGTGAACCTATACAAGTCACCACTCGAGATGAAGAGAAGTTCACCAGCCTTGGGTGCCCATTGAAAGGATGACACTCCAGCATAGCGGGGAGCTTTCTTGTCATCAGCGTCGCTCTTGCTGACTTGATCGCCTTTTCCGTGGCCAGCTTCAGGGTTCTTCTTCTTGTCGTTCTTTTTACTCTGAGCGTCTTCACTTTTCTTGGTTGTTGAGGACTCGATCTTCTTGGGCTTGCTCGTCGGACCGCTCTTTTTCTTTGACTTCTTCTTCTTCTTCTTTTTCAGGCGATCTTTTTGCACCTTACGGGTTTCTGCTTGATACTTGGCCATGATGCTGACGGCTGTGATGCGTTCGGTTTTTCCGGACGCCGTATCCAAGAGCCAAAGATCGTTTCCATGGCGGCGCTCGTCGTAACCGCGATAGAGAAACGCCGCGAATCTACCATCATCCGAAAACGCCATACCTCGCGCAGAGGGTCCGAAGAATGATTTCTTGGGGAAGATCTCCTCAAGAGTCCAAGTTGCGGTTTTTGCTTTTGTCTTGGTTGCGTCTTGTCCCATGAGGGGAATGCACGCCATGGCGATCAGCAAGATGGTGAGTGGGCGACTAAACATGAAAAAAACTCCGGAGGCGTGAATACGAATCGAACGGGCGACAAGTATACACGGTTCGGATCATTGGTTCTTTCGCCGATTGGCCCAAGAAAACTGCAAGCAATTGCGCATCTTGCCCAATAGGTTTGTCGATCTTCGACGATTTTCGGAGTCAGAGAATCAGAGCCTCGCCCCAGAGCATCACGTAGCGATTCTTGGGGGCGGGACCGGTGGTGGGCATGTTGAGCTGCAAGAAAGCCAACCCAAAGTGAGTGAATTCCAGCTCGTGGCTGAGGAAATTGTAGTCGAAGGGAATGCTGCCCGTGCCAGGATTGAGCAAGTAGTCGGCGAACCATCTCCTGCGAACTACGAAAGTGGCAAAAGACGGGTTTTCGACATCGCCGGCATGGATGAGGTGCTTCCCCGTGTCAAG
>JAJRYU010000362.1 GCA_024275615.1 Planctomycetota bacterium | reverse complement strand
TTTCATCGTTTTCAAACGAAAAACAGCGCGCTCTTCCGGGGTGTCGAATCTTATTGTGACACTCTTGTCTCGTGCACCGAGCTTGGCCCCTTCGGAAAAAACGTAAAAGGCCTGCAAATCTCGGCCTTCCGTTTGAAGAAGGGGGCTCTCGGTTTTCTTGGCTTGCGCGTCGACTTGCCAAATCCCCACAACTATGACGAGTGCCAAGAGCGCCAGCCCAAAGTTGTCTGCCACACCTCTTCTGGGGTGGGGCCGCTTCTTGTTGCCAAAGCGAAAATAGGCGCCGAGGGAAACCGTGCTCCAAGTCACCATGAGAAAATAGGCTGGCAAGAGGCCGCGTCCTCGGTTGGCTGACCAAGATACCTCTTCGTAGCTGATGCCAAGGGTCAGAAGAAAGCAAGACGTAAAGAGGAGGATCTCAATGACAAATAGAGGACAGAGAGTTCGTTCTTTGATGAGGGCAAGCTGCGTGATAAGGGCGATTATTGCCGCAAAGAACAAAGCGGGGAAGATGAATTGGTAGCAACGCCGCAAAATCTGTCGGCGTTCTGCATCGACGTAGGGCCGGCTAGACATCGAACCCGCTATCTCGCCAAGGATCGTTTCATAGATCTCGACTTCTTCTTCGTTGGCGGCAACGCCGGCCAAGGGGACTGCTGGTTCCACATCTTCGTAATCGAAGCGCCATAACTCGTGGATGCGGTACCACAAGAGATGGCATGACTTGCCAAGTCCTCGTAGGTGCCAAAGCGGGGTATCGTCGGCGAAACGTTCGACCACACTCGCTATTCGTTGTTGGTCGCAGGCGGTGTTCACTTCCCTGGCCAGTTGCCCGTAGAACTGCCGCGCACTTTCAGCCGTCTTATGAAAGCCTTGACTTGCTGCGGCTTCACGCAGAGCGAGGCGAAACAGCGCCGCTGGCCGTCCGCTATTTTCTTGTTCAGGGTTTGGACCTGAGTAGATCGGGCTCTCCAGGGTTTCTCTCAACAGTGACATGCGAGGAGAAACTCGATAGAGGGCGCGACGTTGGCTTCGACTCAGAGTTTCGAAGTCGTTTGGCTCTACGCGCGCGACTCGTCGAATGGCGCCCAAAGCTGAGAGGAATTCGGGTTCGTCAAGCTCGCTCAACACCGCAGTCCCATAGTGCTTCTCATTGCAACTCTTGACCCATCCGATGCTCAAGTGAGAAGTGGCCAAGATGAGTATGGCTAGAGGTAGGGATTTCTTGAGAAGTTCTTGGACTCGGGCAAATCTGTCATGCAGCAAGAACAGGCGCCCCAGGAGTCCGAAGGCCACAATGGGGATGAGGCGAGTGGCTGCTGTACTCGTGATGCTGGCCCATGCAAAGAACAAAGCCAACGATAATCCCGTCGCCCAGAAGATCTTCTTCGTCCGGGCGCAGACTAAGAGGATTGACAAAGCCATCAGGAAGAGGCTCTGGTGGGCGAGGAGGATCTCCGGTGCCAAACGCTGGGCGAGAGCACCATAGAACGCCGGGTTAAAGAGCACAGCCAAAAATGACAGTGTTGCTATAGTTCTTGACAGGCGCGTCTCAAGCAAAGCCCAATAGATGAGCAAAGAACCAAGGACGAGAAGCCCAAAGAAAAAGAACCGTGCTTGAATGCCGATTCGCTTTGCTGTTGCCAAGGTGAGCGACAATCCAGGCGGTTGCCGCAGTTGTCTAAAATCGTAGGGTCCCAACCAGTCCCCAGCGAGAATATGCCGAGCTTGCGAAACATAGACGAAATCCTCAGACCAGTCCGGTGCCCACTGACTGGGCAGGTGAGAGGTGAGAGCCCATCTGCTGCCGACGCCAAGCAGGACTACTGACGTCAACAGAACGACCGTCAACCATCGGTTTCCAATCGGCACAGTTGTTTCTCGCGCGGCATTCATGCTGAAAAGAGCCTAACGTGTTGCGTTACTTTGGCATAGCCACCGGCGGGAATCTGTTCCCTATCGCGCTCCGACTGATCTTGTGGTTTCAGGATGACGGGTCCTTTTTCGACATTGGCGATCGGGCATCTTTTTGCGCTATGATGTCGCCATGGTGCGTTCGGTGACACAAAAGAGTAGCGACAAGAAGAAAGCACAAGACATGGGCAAGATATTGATCTTGACTTTCTTCTTGTTGGCAGTCCTTTGGGGCCTTCTAAGGCTCTTTTTTCCAGAACACCCCAAGATTCAGCCGAGGCCAAGGAACTTTTCCCAAGTGAAGGAAGAATCCGAGTCGCATCTTCCAGAACAAAAGGAAAACGAAGCAGCCTTCAAGATCGCATCTGAAGCGTTTGACTCCCTTGAAGTTGTTCTCAAGGACTTGGACCGAGGTGCGCTGCGTTTCGAACGTGATCGAGTTCGAGGACATTTTGGCAGCGACGGCACGGGTCCTCTTGTCAAATATTGGCATCAATGGGCCGCGGACTTTCGCCAACGCTTTGACCAAAGTGCGGCGGAATTTGACATAAATAGGGACGATTTGGAACGTGATTTACCGACTCCAGTACATGTGGCCTATCGTCTTGTCTACAAGCTCCCATTCGAAATCAGTTTGGCTTGGGAAGAAGGGTCTGGCTTGGAGGATCTCCCGGCACGGATCGAGGTTGGGCGGGCCATGACAGAAGCACGGCGGTGGCTCGAGAATCGCGGCCAGTGAAACTTCCTGTAGATGGTATATTGCCCCGATTGACTCATCGGCTCAAAACTCACTCCGCCGTGGTCATCTCTGCGCCTCCTGGAACGGGCAAGACCACGAGAATTCCGCCTGCTCTCATGCGCGCTTTCGGGCCTGGCAGGATTCTTGTGTCTCAACCCCGTCGAATAGCCGCGCGGTCGGCGGCTGCGCGTATGGCTTTCGAAGACGGCTCTTCTCTTGGTAGCCGTGTCGGTTTCAAGACGCGGTTTGAAAGTAGAGTATCGAGAGACTCCCGTATTGTTGTCATGACGGAGGGTCTTCTGACCAGAACCATTCAATCAGATCCTTTCTTACAAGGAACATCTTGCGTCGTCCTGGACGAATTTCACGAACGCAGCGTTGATGTGGATCTCGCATTGGCATTTCTCAAAGAAATTATGAGCGATGCGCGGCCAGACTTGAAGCTCATCGTTATGTCAGCAACTCTGGAAGTTGAACCGCTCGTCTCCTATTTGGGCGCTACTTCCATGATTGTGGATGCGCCTCTTTTTCCCATTGAAATCAAACACGACCGCTTCCCTGATGAGCGAGCTTTGCCGGAAAAAATGAGCTCGGCCATCGCCGAGTGCACAAGTGCCCATGAAGGAGACGTCCTTGCTTTCTTGCCGGGCATTGCGGCTATGCACCGAACAAAAAACCGACTCTCAAGTCGTCTAGATCTCGGCGTGTTTAATGTCCTTGAGCTTCACGGAGATTTGTCATCCAAGGTCCAAGATCTTGCCTTGGCACCATCGAAGAAGCGTAAAGTCATCTTGTCGACCAACATTGCTGAGACCTCTGTTACCGTTCCCGGCGTTCGCATCGTCATCGATAGCGGATTGGCGAAAATATTGAGCAACGATACAAATTTGGGTTTGGATCGTCTGGAGGAGAAACGCATTAGTTTGGCATCGGCGCGCCAAAGGAGCGGGCGTGCCGGGCGAGAGGGAGCCGGATTCGCAAGAAGATTGTGGACTCCCGGAGAAGAACGGGCCATGGCTGAACAGAATACACCAGAAATCAAGCGACTCGATCTTGCTTCGGCACTCTTGCAGGTGTTGTCTTGGGGAGCTCGCTCGGTGGCGAGTTTCGATTGGTTCGAGACTCCGGGTGAGGTCGCCATGGATCGCGCACTCCACACACTTTTTTTGTTGAGAGCGGTCATGAGTGGGCCTCATGGTCAAGTGCTTACTTCCCTGGGTCGCAGCTTGTCCCGTGTTCCTCTACATCCTCGATTGGGCGTCCTGTTACGAGAATCACAGCGGCTGGGGGCGGGTAAGAGTGGTGCCTTGGCGTGTGCAATTCTGGGCGAGAGAGATGTTCTCAACATGGAGGCTCGTCGGAATCTGGGAAAACAGATTTCAGGGCGTTCCGACCTGCAAGTACGCCTCGACTTAGTCGAAAGGCCTGATCAACAGGTGAATCGCCAACTAAGAAAGAGAATTCTGACAGTGGCGAGACGGTTAGAGAGTTCATCTCAGGAAGTTGTCGAAATGGTGGCGGCGAAACAGGAAGAAGCGTTAGCCCGAGCTGTGTTGGCGGCCTTTCCTGACCGAGTTGCCCGTCGACGCCAGAGTGATCGTCGCCGCGCCCTCATGGTCGGTGGACGTGGGTTGCTGCTCTTTGATGAAAGCGTCGTTGATGAAGGAGAGTTCTTCTGCGCCTTGCGGCTCTCGGCCGGGCGTCGCGGCCAAGGGTCAGACTCGCCGGTCACTTGGGCCAGCGTCATTGAAGAATCCTGGTTGGCTGAAGATTTTCCATCACAAGTGAGAACGAATGATCATGGTGAATTCGATCCGGAGAAAGGTCGCGTTGTTTGCTACAGGACGCGCCGTTTCTTTGATCTCGTTTTAAGCCAGAAGAAGATCAATCTGAATGACGGCGCTCTAGCAGGGGAAATATTGGCTCGGGCTACCTATGATCACAGTGGTTTGGCCTTGGGGATCGTGGTGGATGCCAAGACTGAGTCGCTCTTGCGGCGTTGTGCATTCTTGCGGGAGAATTGTCCGGAGCTTTCACTGCCTGATTTCTCCAAACAAGATCTTGTGACGCTGATCGCCAGTTTGTGTCCGGGGCACTTCCGTTTCGAAGAGCTAAGAGGTCAAGGTCTGCGCCAACTCGTGGAAGCCGAGATTGGCTATCAAATGATGGCGAAGTTGAATAAGGAAGCTCCCGAGGAGATTGTGCTTACCAATGGCCGCCGATTGACAGTAACTTATGAGCCGGGAAGCCCGCCAAAAATCTCAGCGAAAGTGCAGCACTTTTTTGGTCAAGTGGAGACCCCAACGCTAGCGATGGGGCGCGTGGCGGCGCGCGTCGAACTTTTGGCACCCAATCGCCGCGCTGTCCAATTGACAAGTGATCTGGCCAATTTTTGGCGTGAGACCTATGGCCAAGTTAGGAAGGATCTGCGGGGCCGCTACCCGAAGCATGATTGGCCGGAAAACCCGCCAGGAATCTGACGGTGGCCATCACGGTTTCGGAAGATGGCGCTGCCCTGGTCGTGTGGTATCCTGCGTCAGCTCAAGAAACGAAGAGGATGGTGTGGTGAAATTGGCCGTATTTGTTTTGGGAATAGTATTGGTGGGGTGCGCAGGACCTCTTCCTGCACCTGCTCCGCTTGGGCGTTTGCAGGTCCGAGATGCCGTCACAGTGTTCGCTGATGTGAAGGTGGACAAGGCTGTCATCCGCACAGCCCTGCGCCGTCGAGCTCTGGGAATACGCAGGATTGGTCCGGATAGGGATGAATACCAATTCGAAGCAGGGGGCCATGAAATCTCGGTCAGTGTCGAAGAGATGGGGAAGGGTATTTCCCGCGTCGTCTTTCGAGGTGAGCGTTTGAGAAACCACCATGAGAGGCGCGATTCTCTCAACAGGTGGAGTCGTAGATTCTTGTCAGAGATTCACCCATGAACGTACAAGACGATGAACGTTGGTCATCTCCTTGTATCCCCGGGCTGCTCGGGCTTTCGATAGCGGCCCTCGCCGGCCAGATTCTGATGGTGAGGATCTTCTCTTTCACTATGAATCATGGCTTCGTCTACATGGCCGTTAGTTTGGCGATGCTGGGATTCGGACTCAGCGGAACCGTATTGACCATTTTTCCATCTTTGAAGAGAAGAGACATTGGAGCAAGCCTCCAATTGTGTTCCTCGGGATTTGCTCTCACTCTTGTGGGCACAATGTTCGTCTTTGCGCGGTTCTCATCGTCCGCGAGTCCCGATTCTGGGCTGACTATTTTTTCGCCTTTGGCCGCAAGGCTTCTCCTTCTTGCTTTGCCTTTTGGCTTCGCAGGTTTGGGTATTGCTCTTGCCCTTTTGTGTCAAAGTCGTGGCGTCGGCGTGCGTTATGCTTGGAATCTCGCTGGATCCGGTTTGGGGTGTTTGGTCGCTTATCCAGTCCTAACTTCCGTGGGTGCCGCAGGGGGTATTTTCCTCCTCGCAGGTCTTGTCTTCTTGGCGGCTTCTTTCGGTGGTCCAAGACTTGGGCGCGGCGTCATGATTGTCTTGGGGATTTCCTTTTTGTCGATCATTCCTATGGCGGACGAGCTTCTCGCGTTTCAGCCCGACCAAGCCGACCAGCTCGCGGATCTTGTCCGACATATGGAAAACGACGGACTAAGTGCCAACGACATGCGTCTTGAGTTTTCAGCTTGGGACCCGGTGGGAAGAATCGAGGTCCATTCACTGCCAGGTGAGTATGGTTTTATGAATCGTGAAGCACCCTTACGATTCTATTCCCAGGACGCTGGTGCTGGAAGTGTTCTCCTCTCTCTTGCCGAGCATCCTAAGCTGCGCGAAAGTCTGACTAAAGGCACCCTCTACGGGTTGGCAACACGTTTCGCCCAAGGAGGTGACGTTCTTGTCATTGGCATAGGTGGTGCTCCTGATCTCATTGCAACCTTGGCTGCCGGGGCAAAATCTGTCTCGGCGGTCGAAATCAACGGTGCCACTGTCACCATGGTCGAAGAAGACCAAGCGAAGTTCTTGGGTCTGGAGGAGGATCTGCGGTCCAAGCGGCTCAAGCTCATTCACGCGGATGGCCGCGGTTTTGTGCGGCGGCACCCGGCAACCTATGACGTCATTCAAATGACAGGCGCAGATACATATGCCGCGAATCCAGCAGGTGCCTCCATACTCTCCGAAGGCTATCTCTACACGAAAGAGGCCTTCGGGGATTACTTAGCAGCGCTCAAACCAGGGGGAGTCTTGGCGGTGACAAGATTCGGGATCGAGAGCGCTCGTGTCTTCAATACCGCCTACGCAGCCCTGAAAGACGCTGGTTTCACCAATCCTCGCAACCACCTGGCAGTCGTGGCCCAGGGAAACAGCGAGTTTTGGAGCACGGTTTTGATGACAAAGGACGAATTGTCCGATGAAGAGATCAAACGACTCTATGTCCTTTGTCAAGAAGGAAAGAAGCTGGCCAAAGACTGTTGGATTCCAGCTTACAACGCTGTGGGGTTTCGATTCGATTCACCCTTGGAAGTGACCTTTCAGCCGAAGCTTCCTATTGACTTGGAAGCGATGCGAAAAAAGCTCGAAGGTGACGAGTGGCATCTCGAACCCGTCACCGACGATCGCCCATTTTTCTTCCAGTTTCAAAAACGGGAAGGCTTGGGGTGGAATGATGTGTTTACTTCCAAGAGTTTCAACAAACATCACTGGGACCTGCCAGATTACCTGCGGATTGCGGTTCAAGTTTCTCTGGTCGCTCTTCTTCTCATTCTTTTGCCGCTAATCAAAATCGGATTTGGCGGGGCTCCCAAGAAGGAAATTCTCTGTGTGGGAATCGGTTTTGTTGCTTTAGGGACAGGCTTCATGTTTCTTGAAGTTGTACTCATGCAAAGGTGCACCTTATTTCTCGGGCATCCTAATCACGCCATTGTGATTGTTCTTTTTGCTCTGCTTGTCTTTAGCGGCTTGGGAAGTCTCGTCTCGGCCAAATGGCCTTGGTCTCGTATGCTGCTCGTCACTTTGGCGATTTTGGGAATCCTCGTTTGGGTCTGGGTGTTCCGCAGCCACTCCCAAGAGTGGTTTGAGTCACGTTTGTCATTGTCATTGAGCAATAGAGCTTGGCAACTACTTTTTTGGTTGGCGCCTTTGGGACTGCTTCTTGGCATGCCTTTTCCGTCTTTCTTGGAGTCCTTGGAAAGCCATTGCCCATCACTTTCAGGTTGGGCTTGGGGTAGCAATAGTTTTGCCTCTGTTTGTGCATCTCTTATTGCCATCCCGGTTGCTATGGAATCGGGATTTGGTTTTTCCTTCACTTTGGCCATGGGGAGCTATGGAGTGGCCCTCGTCGCCATCATTGCCTTCATGCGATTGAGCCAGACTCGGCTCTAATTGGTTCTCAAGGTCCATCGGCGTATCATGCGAGGAAGCTTGGGTCTTTGGCGCGTGTGCCGTGGTTTTCGGGAGAAAAGTGTGTTGAATCGATGCCTCATTCTACTGGTCTTCTTGCTCGTGCCTCTTGATGTCTCTAAGGCGCAGGTTGGTGACGACAATGTCGAAAAGACTGTGCAACAATGGGCTGTTCCTACCACTAGGGAGGACGTCGCTGCCCTGAAGGCGAAAATTCAAAAGAAGATCAACAGCTGGGAGAAGGAAGGCGGTGACAAAGAAATCTTGTCCGTCCTGAAAGCTCAGGTGGAAGTGCTGAGCAAGATAGACGAACAGTGGCTCCAAAAAGCGAGTGTTTTGGGCAAGAAGGAAAGCCTGGAAAAGGACATCAAGAACGCCAAGAATGAACTAACGGCCAAGAGGAATGAAAAAGCCCGAGACTACTCTCAAGATTATGCGGCCAAGAGAATCGACGCGTCTGCACTGGAGGATGAGAAAAAGAAAATCCTCTTAGAGTCAGACGAAATAACCGGAAAAACACCCCAGGCCAACAGCGACCTTGAGGCAGCAAAGAACAAGAAAGCATAATTGGCTGCTAGGTTGGTCAAAAACCAGAACCTCGGAGAAGTCAAGAAAATACCTCTCGAGGCGGTTGCTGCGGCAAGGGACGCGGTCTTGAAGGCACAAACTGACGATCCTGACAAAGTCGCTCTTCTCACGGCGAGACAGAACTTGGCCGAACTCGAGCTTGAACTAGCTGAGCGCCGCTACAACGTTGACGTTGAGTTTAGCAAGCAGGAGATTTTTGACGCCGAAATCACCTTGAAAGAACTGACGAAAGCCATTCTTGTTGAAAGACGCCGGGTTGTTGATGCGGCTATGAAGAGCATCAACACCTTGCTGGCCGATATCGCCAAACGCGGCAGCAAGGTGATACGCTCCAGTATTGAATCTATAAGAAGAGATCTAGCAGAGCTGCCGCTTCAACGTGAGGGTGAACGGAAATTCCTTGAACTTGAGTTGAAGCTAGCCAAGCTCAGGAGCGACGCCCTGCAGTTTGCTGGCTTCAAGAGTGAAGTGAATTCGAAATTGAACGCAGAGGGCTCCTTGCCAGCGATCAAGGCTGAAGTTGAGACGCTTCAAGGTCTCATCAAAAATGCAGTCGAGAACCCAGAAGAAGAGGTCTTTCCGCACCAGGCCAAAGAGCTGAGGTCCTACCGCGATGGTGCGCGGCGGCGTAACGCAATCGCCAAGGACAATCTGGCATTTCTCCGGGTGACCGAACCCAGCGTGGCGAAAAAAAAGTCTGTCTTTGACTACCGCCCACAAGATCTCGAAGTTGCGATTGACATGGCGTTCGCTGAATCGAATGAATCGAGATTTGGGGTTTCCGCCGCCAGGCGTGATCGTCTTAAGACTGAGCTACCCACGTTCGTAACGGAGCAAAAGAAGAGCATCGATGATTTCTTGAATTCCCTGCGTGGAGCGCGCAAGGGATGGACGGAAGTGAGAGACCTGTCTGATCAAAACGCCCGCTTCTTGTCTGATCGACTGTTGTGGACGAGAGATGAGAGCAAGATCTCCCTTGAGAGCATTCAATCGGCGTTCAAGGATCTGTCGGATGCCGCTGGCGACTTGGGCGGCTTGATCAAGAATGCCACCTCTGCTTCACTGGAGTTCTTCACCGCCAAGAAGCATCGACTCCGCAACGGGATAGCATTGGCCTTTATTCTCATCGTTGGATTCGGATTCTGGCGCTTGCACATGCGTCTCCCCAAGACCTATGGCTGGTTGGATGCGCAAGCCCACGAAGGTAAGAACCTACCCCTTGTGCTTGGTATTGTGCTTCGCCGTACCGACGTGTCGATGATGGTCGCGGTCATTTTCGTGGGCGCTCCACTTATCGCTGGATTTGACTCTGCCAAGGTGAAACTCGCGGCTTGTGTCTTTGGCGTCCCCTTTCTCTATCGTCTGGGCCGGGTACTTCTTGACGTCCTTATGCTTCCCGGAAATGACGCCGAACGAATTCTCAATCTGGACGAAGATCTTGCCAGGACCCTGCATCGGGCCGGCCGTTGGCTTCTCAACTTGGCAGTTTTCTTTGTGCCCGTTGGTCTCCTAGCCGAGCTTGGTGGCTACGCGGGCAAGAATCCCGGCGTCATCGAATTGTGGTGGTTGGTTTATGAATCCCTCAGTCACGCGATCTTGCTGTTTTCGGTCTTTCGTCCCGCTGTTGTGGGCAGCATTATCCGAGGAAGCGGTGTGGTGGCGGTTTCCGTCAAGACTTGGATTCTCATTCTCTATCCTTTTGTTGTTGGTGGAATTCTCTTTCTTTTCGTTCTAGGGAGTCTGCGTTACTGGGAAGCCGAACAGTTCTTTCAGTCGCTCCTTCTCAAGACGCTTGGGATCTTGTTTCTTGGTTTCTTGGCTTACAGACTTCTTTTGCGTGCTGCCATCAAAGGCCGCAATCTCAGCAAAGAACC
Organism: Planctomycetota bacterium; assembly: GCA_024275615.1. Taxonomy (GTDB): domain Bacteria; phylum Planctomycetota; family DRQF01; genus S139-23. The sequence continues at coordinate 8,714 of JAJRYU010000362.1, read as the reverse complement.
CAACTCAGACGAATTTGAAAAGGATCGAGATTTTGTTGAGGCGGGAAGGGCCCTCTTTTTTGATCGACTGACCCGTTCCTTGATCCGCTTGGTGTTCATAGTGCCGGTGTTCTTTCTTATCTATCGTTTCTGGGATGAAGTTGAGCTGGGTTCCATGGAAGCCGGCCTTTTCGGCGAGGGGACTGTGACCGCTACTGATATCGTCAAGGCGATATTCGCGATGATGCTGACGACATCAATCGTCAGGCTAATCAGGCAAGCTTTGGCTTATGTCATCTTGCCACGGACAGATCTCGACAAGGGCCTGCGGTACACCGTAAGCATGTTGGTGACCTATGCTCTGTGGACTTTCGGTGCGGTCATCACGCTGAATATCATCAAGATTCGGGGTGAACATATTGCCGTCTTTACCGGGGCCTTAGCTTTTGGCATCGGGTTTGGGCTCCAGTCGATTGTCAAGAATTTTGTCTCGGGGCTGATCTTGTTGATTGAGAGACCCGTGAAGGTTGGGGAGAAGATTGACGTCGGTGGAAAGGGCGGGGCGGTGGAAAAAATCACTTTGCGTGCGACGACTGTCATGACTTGGGAAGGGACAGGCATCGTCATTCCCAATGAAACTATGATTGGTGGCACCTTGACGAATCACAGTTTGGGTCATCCGCGATTACGTTCTTCCCTCTTAGTGGGAGTGGCCTATGGCTGCGATATTCGCCGAGTCAGAGAGATCATGACCGAAACGGTGAAGAGCCATGGATTAACTCTAAAGCGTCCAGCTCCGGAGGCGTTTTTTATGGGTTTCGGCGATTCCAGCTTAGACTTTCAAGTGCGCTATTGGACTTCCATGTCGACCCATCGCTTGCGTGTCATCAGTGACTTGCGTTTTGCCATCGAAGAGGCCTTTCGACGGGAGGATATTGAAATTCCCTTTCCCCAACGGGATCTCAATATTCGCAGTGTCGATGGCGATGTTGTTGGGGCCTTTGGCGGCACCCTGGGTGACGAAACAACGATTCAGCACGACAAGCCAGGAAAGAAAGCTGAGTCCAAGGACTGAATTGGCCCACAAAAGAAGGCTGAACCCTCTGAGTTCAGCCTTCTTTTCGTGAGACTTGTCGCTTTCAAGCTTCAGTTACCCGAGGCAGGAGTTGGCGTGTTCCCAGTTAACGAGATTCCAGAATGCCTCGATATATTTGGGACGTGCGTTGCGGTAGTCGACGTAATAGGCGTGTTCCCAGACATCACAGGTGAGAAGAGGAGTTTTGCCGTCCGTCAAGGGGCAACCGGCGTCGTGGGTTGTCACGATATCCAAGTTTCCGTCGGAGTCTTTCACCAGCCAAGCCCAACCAGACCCGAAGTGAGTGGCTGCCGCCTGAGTGAAGGTCTCTTTGAATTTGTCAAAGGTGCCGAAAGCACTGTTGATGGCGTCGGCGATGGCGCCACTCGGGGCGCCGCCACCGTCAGGCGAAAGGCTATTCCAGTAAAAGCTATGATTCCAGATCTGTGCGGCATTGTTGAAGACGCCACCGGAGGCCTTCTTGACGATGTCCTCGAGGCTGTCGTTTTCGAAACCTGAGTCTGGCAATGCGGCATTCAATTTGTCCACATAGGCCTTGTGGTGTTTGCCGTAATGGTATTCGAGAGTTTCCTTAGAAATGTGTGGTGCCAGTGCATCCATGGCGAATGGCAACTGGGGTAGTTCATGGGACATATGATTCCTCTTCTGAGACCAATCCAATGGCTGGCCACTTGAATTTCAGATGAACGGTGCATTCCGTTAGTGTTTCCTTACCTTAACCCCCGAGTCCCCCAACGTCAAAATTCGCTAAGTGTTTTTGCCATCAAGAGATGTGAGGATTCTCGCGCAATTTCTTGGTGCGTAGATCCAGAATATCCACTCACCCATGAAATTCGATGGTATTTCGAGACAAAAAAACACGTCTCAATGAAGTAAGGCGGAACAATCCTACCAAAATGGCGTTCTAAACATGAATGGGTGCCATCCCTGGGAGCGAGAGGGAAAGTAATGTTGAGACTTTTGAGTTGGAATCTGATTCTCGGGTTGGTGGTGTTTGTGAGCACCTCCGTTCCCAACGACCACGAATCAGCGGCCCCGAAAGGGAAGATCGCTTGGGAGCTCAATTGGGCAGACGCCGTGAAGCGCGCCCAAGCTGAGAAACGTCCCATCATGATCCATTTCAATATGGACGATGAACCGGCATGTGCGAACATGGCAAGGGACCATTTCCGCAACAAGAAGGTGATCGAGCTATCGAAGAAGTTCGTCTGTGTCTTGGGGAGCTTGGGCGATCACAAGGGCGAGAAGGTCTTTAAAGAAGATGGAAAATGCGGTCGTTTCGGTACCGTCACTTGCGCCGAGCATCGTCTTTCGGAAACGATGGCCAGAGGCACGGTCTTGGAAAGCAAGACTGTGACCGCTCCGCAGTTCGTTTTCGTGACGCCAGACCTGAAGGTCATGATTCGGAGGCCCTGGGATCTTCCTTCTAGCGAGTTGATTGGTCTCATGAATCGGGCGCTCTACTACTATAATCCCGCTCTGTCTCCTGATGCGGTCGATAAGCGAGCGACTGAGCTTCTTGAGCGTCTCCTAAGCGAAGGTAAATCTGACAATGCAGCGACGCGTAGGAAAGCGCTTGATGCCATCGCCAAACGTGACGACCCGAAAATAATCAAGTTCCTGATTCGCCAGACAAAACCAGACAGAGATTTGATCAAACGTGTGGAAGCGGTCACAGCTATTGGCGAGGCTGCCAACGCCACCTGCCTACCAGCCTTGCTTGAGACTTTGAAGGACCGCAGCCAAAGATTGCGCAAGGTCACACTCATGGCCCTGGGGAAATTAGCCATGGTGGAGGCGATCGAGCCGATTGCCAAGGCATTTGGCGTCGAGAGCAGTACGCGAAACAAGGCTCTGTGTGTCCGCACGATCGTGACTTGCGATGGCGACAACAAGACATCGCGAAAGATCCTCAACAAGGCGTTGAAATCGAATAAATCGGATGTGCGGATTCACGCTATTCGCGCTTGCCTCGAGGTTTCTGTCAATGCGAAGGAATTCTCCAAGTTGATCAAGCTGGCAAAGGGTGACACCGATGTCGTGGTGCGTGCTGTCGCTTGTCATGCGTCAACGACCTTGGCGCTCCAATACCGCAATGGCTCTGCCCTCACGACGAACCCCAAGGAAAAGGCCGCTTACATGGCCCGCCGCAAGAAGATTGCCACGCTCGAAACGAAGAAACTCAAGCCGACGCTCAAGAAAGTGGCTGCAAAGGACCGTGAGGAGAAACTTCGGGACTACGCTGCTTTGTGCTTAAGAGCCATTGAATCCCAGGATTATGTCGATCTTGAGAGTGATCTGGACGAGTTTCACGATGACGATGAGCTCCTCGATCCGGAGGAATCTAAAGCGAAGAAAAAGCGGAAACGCCGACGCTGATGCGGGAATCAGGTTAAATGTTGAGTGGGTAATCTTTCGATTCTCGTGCATGAAAAGAGGCTGATCTGCCGATATCTAGACCGGAGGAGTTCCGGTCATGGGTGGAGAGCCAATAGAAATGGGTCAGTTGGGGCTATTGGACACCGCGAGGAGGCTGTCTCTTCAAATCCCTGCACGTCGAAGGCGAGGTGTTCGCCAGAATCACAATATCGGTGTGGTTTGGGAGGGTTCCCAGTTTGTCACTCATTCTCTCGCCATCGTCAATCGTGAGTTGTGTTCCGCCTTGTTGGAGAGGGGGATCGACATTGGCATCAAACTCTACGAAGACCATGACTACGCCGCTGGCGATGATTCCAAATTGATGAAATTGGAAGAGCGCTTTGGCTGCTCACCAAGGAATCGAACACAAATCCATGTCAGACATCAGTGGCCCCCTTCTTTCGAACGACCAGAGGTCGGGAAGTGGGTGATGATTCAGCCATGGGAATACGGCTTTATTCCTGCCCCTTGGCTACAACCCATGAGGGATGAAGTTGATGAGATTTGGGTTCCTTCCCGATATGCCAGGCAGTGCTACATCGACAGTGGCATCTCATCGGCCAAGGTCTTTGTCATACCCAATGGAGTCGATGTCACTCGTTTTTGTCCCCAGGCGCCGCCAGCCCAGTTCGCGACTAACAAGAGTTTCAAGTTTCTCTTCGTCGGCGGCACAATCCCTCGCAAGGGGATTCAGCTTCTACTCGAAACTTACCGGCGTTTCTTCAAGCGGGAAGACGACGTTTGCCTGGTCATCAAAGATATGGGAGGCAAGGGCGTCTACCGTGGCTCCACAGCGCAAGATCAAATTAGAGCGTTTGCTGATGATCCCGTTGCTCCCGAAATCGAATATATCGATTATCACCTACGCCACGATCAGGTGGCCGGACTCTTCACAGCGGCTGATGTTCTTGTGCATCCCTATCACGGCGAGGGTTTTGGCATGCCGATGGCCGAAGCCATGGCTTGTGGGCGCCCAGCAATCGTGACAGGACTTGGTGCAGCGATGGACTTTTGCAACCAGCAAAACTCTTATCTTATTCCTGCGTCACGCCATGACATGCCGACGAAAAAAATCAGTGAAATGGATGCCTGCGGATATCCATGGCTGGCAAATCCCGACCCCGATGCTCTGGGCTACCTCATGCGAGAGGCCGTGTTGAGTCCAGCGAAGCGAATGGAGAAGGGCCGAGCGGCTCGTCGAACGATCGTCGACGAGTTCACTTGGAATCATGCCGCAGACATGGTGGAACTACGGCTTCAAGCCTTGGCCACCTCCAAGCCCGATGCAAATTCTGCTCGTTCTCTTGCTGGCTTGGCCGAACAAGAACTCATTCGCCGCTTGCGTGAGGAACCGAGGAACACAAGACTTGTTGTACAGCTGTCCGAGCTTCTTCAACGCGAAGACCGCATCGATGAAGCCGCAGACATCTTGTCATTGGCGCTCAAGAACATGCCCGACGAGCCTTTACTTCTGGAGCAACTCGAATCGCTGTCGAAAGAGCTCGGATTCTCCAACGGGCAGACTAACGTTTCCTAATGTACACTTCGCGGCCATCTGGGTAACGAATAACTTCTTCGTCTTCATTGCCAGGCGTGGGGCCCTGCGGATTCATGTTGGCGCGAAAGTAACCAGTATCCGACCGGCGGCGCTGCTGGTTCATCATCTTCAGAAGGTCAAACACGCCTCCTAGTCCTCCTGGCCGTCGCCCTTGAGTTTGTGCGTGGAGCTTTTCCGTTGTCGCTGCCTTACGCAGGAACCAGCCCATGAAACCCGTCATCATGGCACCACTTAGATCTCCGCCCATGAGACTAATAAAGGCCAAGCCGTAGAAAATGAGGCCGATGATTTCGCCGCCAGTGGCCGCCACAATGGTTGCCTTCGATCGGTCGCGGCGAAAATACCACACGGCTGCCCTCAAGGCTCGGCCGCCATCAAGAGGGAGCCCTGGGAGCATGTTGAAAACACCAAGTGCCAGGTTGCCAATGGCAAGATAGAAGATCGACAAAATGACCAGATCGGGAATACCCAGAGTCACACCTACCATGGATGTCAATCCGAATGCAGCTGCCAGGCTAAGACTGACGAGAGGGCCAGCAATGGCGATCAAGAACTCCTGTCCAGCGGTTTTCGGTTCCGACAAGATCTTGGCAACGCCACCGAGGGCGTGAAGGGTGATGGCTTCTGTCTGAATGCCGAAGGACCTCGCCACCAGGGAGTGGCCCAATTCGTGTGCCAACAAGGAGAGCAGAAAGAGAACGACCATGATAGGAACGACAACGATGGTCGCCAGAGAAAAGCCAAGGAAGGAGAAACCATTGAGTAAGAGAATGAAACCCAAGAAGAACGCACTTTGATTGACGTTGATATTGATTCCGGCAACGCGACCAAGAGAAAAGCCGTTCTGCATCATCTGTAATGGAATACTCATGTCCTATCCTAACCTATTGACGTTGGCATAGCCGCCCGCTTCGATACCGTGTTAGTTTTCCATGTCAGCCGTCAAACACGACTTGAAGTAGTTGACTCCTTCAACCTTTGACCTCGAATACGCTGTCGGTACCAACAAAAGTGTGGAACGACAGAGAATCACCATGGAAGGTGTTTCGAGGCCTGAAGCCACAGACTTTGTTCAACACCGACCACGATCTCACTAAGAAGTAGCAAAACTCATTCCCAACATATTCGTCACTTCTCAGCAAGGTTTCCGCATTCGTACTGACAATTTGCCAGGGTCCTACGGCTATTCTTGCTGTCATTCTGGCCGGAATCCATGAGAATTCGGCAGATCTCAGACTTCGCAAATGCCCGCTGTTCCCCATTTGCAGGGCATCTTCCCGCGTGCAACCCGCAACCACGTCTTTCCATCCTTCCCGCTGCCCCCTCTATCTCCTAAGCTTTTAGGAGAATTAGCGAAGGAAACGGCCTTTGGCGCCGTATCCGACTTGCCACCGGGAAGAAACGCTGCCAACGCCGAAAAACGAAAGGGATCGTCATGCCCCCAGCCCGCCTAAGGACTCTTCTTTTCTTACTAGCCGTTATCGTTAGCTCAGCATCAGGCCAAGAAAGAGGTCGCGAGTCCTATGATTTCGCTGCAGCATTGTTTGATCGTGGCATGTACGAACGTGCGGTACCAGCTTGGCGCAAGTTCTTGGCGACGAAGTCCCAAGGTCCTCGGGTCGCCAAAGCCCATTTCCATCTTGGGGAATCTCTTTTTCAGCTGAAGAAATTCGAAGAAGCTCTTCCTGAGTTCGAGAAGTTCTTAGCTGCTGGTGACAAGGAATTACGTCGGGAGGCGGAATTTCGACAAGGGGAAATCCTCTCGCGATTAGGACGCCACGAGCAAGCGATCAAGGCCTTAAGCAGGGTCAGGAAAGAAAAAGGTGATGAGGTTTGGGTTGCCGCGACTTATGCCACAGCAGAGTCTCTCCTAAAACTGGAGAAAAAAAGGGAGGCGCAGCCTCTGTTCTCGTCGATTCTCTCCGCCCCACATAACGAAGGGTACCGAGCCAACGCTGCGCTCACTCTCGGCTACATCGCTTTCGAACTAGGCGACAAGAAAGAAGCCAAGCGCTGTTTTTCTTTGGTGACGAACGGCGATTGCGAAGCTGAAACCGCAAGCGAAGCTCACCTCATGATGGGTGAGGTTGAATTGGAATCTGGCAATCTTGAGGCCGCTGATCAAGCGTTTCTAAGAACCTTGGAATCCGGGATCGCTGACTTCAGCTCCGACGCTTGGATAGGGCGAGCCCGTATTCGAGCCCGAGCTCAGCGCATTGACGAAGCCGGCACGTGTTTTGGGAAAGCCATTGAACGGGGGGACGGAGAAAAGGCAGCACGGGCGATGATCCGTGAAGCCGCTCTCCTTCATGAAGCTGCCAAGACAGAATCCGGACTAAAACTCCTGGAGTTGGTGCCGAACAACATTGCGACGATTGCTCAAGACCTTAAGTATTGGCGCGGCGTCTTGGCAAGCGAGAGCGGCGATGCCGAGGCGGGCCTGAGAGCTCTCAAGGAAGCGGTCTCAGGCGACGCCACACCGAATCGACGATATCGTCTCGCCGACGCGTTGATGCGAGCGGAGAGTTTTGAGGAAGCTGCCACTCATTTTCAGTTGCTCGACAATGATGGTATTGAAGATACCATCCGCTACGAGTCGCGGTATTCCAGAGCTCACTGCCTAGCCCAATTGAACAAGAATTCTGCAGCAGCTACCCTCCTTGCTTCTCTTGATCGCGAAGGTGTACCTGCAGGAATTCGAATTGATGCCGCATTCGCCAGAGCTGAGAACTTGTTCGTCGCGAGGGACTATCGTAGAGCGCGTCAGATCTATCGATCGGTTGTGAAACGTTCTGATGATGTCGCTCTTATTCACAAGGCCCTCTACAAGGAAGCGTGGAGTTCCTTTCTCCTCAACGACTACGCGACGGCACTGAAACAGTTTCGTGGCTTCGCCAGGCGAAGAGTTGTTGCCGACCTAGCCGCCGAGGCTCGGCAAATGACGGCTCAGTGCTTGGAGAAAATGGGGCGCAATGCAGAAGCGCTCAAGGTACACGAGAATATTGTCTCCACGACCAACGATTCTGACAAGAATGGCACACGGTCGCTTCTTGTTTTGGCCGAAGCCTCTCGCAGTGCCGGTGAATTCGCCAAGGCCGCCGACCGATACCGACTCCTGTCAGTAAGAACGATGGATGAAAAGACCAAGGCCACTGTTCTCTTTGGTCTTGCAGCAGCCGCGGCGGGGCTTGGCAATGAAGCCGAGGCTGCAGATTCCTACACTCTCTATTTGAAGAATTACCCAAACGGTGAGCGGCTTGAAGAATCCAGGTTGGGTTTGACATGGTCACTCTTTCGGCTCCATAGATTGGAATCCGCGAGAATTTCGGCTCGTGGCAAGATGCAAGACGCTGAGTTGGATGGCGAGAGGCTCTTCGTCGCAGGACTCATTGAAAGAGAAGCCAAAAAGCACAAGGAAGCAGCGAACTTTCTCATGCCTTTGGCGCGCCTGGATCCGCCACACGCTCGTAGCAAGGAGGCCAAACTCCTTTGTGGCCTGTCGCTGGCCAAGAGTGGTCAGCCTGCCGTCGCTGCCAAGCTCCTGCGGGAATACGCCCAGCAGGGAGAAGGCTCGAAAGATCTTGATGTCGCTCTCTATGAACTTGCATTTGCATTGTTGAAGAACAAGCAGGACGGCGACGCGGAGAGCGTTTTCGTTGAGCT
>JAJRYU010000361.1 GCA_024275615.1 Planctomycetota bacterium | reverse complement strand
TAAGTCTGCCCCAACCCCATCCACAAGTATTGGCGGCGATCCACAAAGTACGGGAAGTCAGCGCTACGGACGCTCTTGGCATTTTGGAAACGACACAGATCGCGGCGACCGTCGTTGCCGCCGATTGTGCTCCCAAGTGTGCAGAGGTCGAAATTGTCGAGATTCGTTTGGCTATGGGGCTTCATGGCCACGGTCTCTTCACAATGACCGGTGAAATCTCAGCCGTAGAGGCAGCATTGGAAGCAGCGGCACACAGCGCCAAGGAGCGTGGCGCTTGGCACGATCAGAGTCTCATTCCAAACCCAGATGAGGGCCTCGTTCGGCACATCGTTGATCCTCAACCACCTTTTAGTCCGTTACCGTAGTCGGTCGGTCTCTTAGGAATGCTGCGGGTTGATCTGAGTTTTGTGGAACGGAATAGGTATCCATGGGTCCAAGAGACAGTAACAAGGTGACTCAAGACCCCAGCGACTCAGAGCTGGTGCGCCAAGCTGTCGACCAACAATCGTCGGCGGCCTTCGAAGAGTTGATGAGCCGTTACTACGAAAGGACTTATGCCGTGATTTTCCGCATGGTGCGTGACCAAGAAAGTGCCTGCGACTTAACCCAAGAGACGTTTCTCAAGGCTTGGCGAGGACTGGCGTCATTTTCAGGTGAGTCTGCATTCTTCACCTGGATCTACCGTATTGCTCGGAATCTTATTAGTTCAGATTTCCGCAAAATGCGGGTGAGACCCCGTGTTGTGGCTTCGCTCGGAGAATCTGAGCGGGATGGGGGTGCCGTTGTCATCGACCCCTCTTCTCCTCACCTCGGGCCCGCTGAAGAAAGTCAACGATCGGAGCGACGGGAGCGCATTTTGGGAGCCATCCAATCCCTGGTTCCGGATTTTCGCGAGATCATCGTTCTCAGGGATCTTGAAAAAAAGTCCTACGACGATATCGCTGACCTCCTTGAAATTCCAGTGGGCACGGTTCGTTCCCGGCTTCACCGGGCACGCTTGGAATTGAAAGCCAAGCTGTTGGATTTGTTTGAATGAGGATTTGACATGAATCGCCGAGAGTGTCGCGACAAGTTGTCTCTCTACATTGACGGTCAGTTGACCGATGAGGAGAGATTGCGGCTTGAAGACGCTCTTGAGCGCTATCCCGATTGTGCCGAAGAGTTGGCAGTGCTCCGTTCTTTGGTTGCTGAACTCGAACAATTCGAGCCCGTTGCTGTGCCGACGAAGTTGCTTCAGGATTTGAAGTGCGCTCTCAGAAATGAAGTGGCCCTGAGCAAGACGCAGGCAACGGGTGGAAAATCCCTGCTGCTTCGCCTCGGAGCTTGGCGGGTCGCAGCGAGTATTGCAGCTTTGTTGTTTGCGGGCTGGGTTGTGGTCCAAGATCAAGGCCAAGTGGCATCCAAAGTCAGCAGCCTTGCAGAGGAAACTGCTGAGTTGGATGCGGTCCCCGAGGAGGAGGAAACCGAAGCCGACATGGAGGACGGTGACGACGATTTATTCGCTCCATCCCGCCGCTTCGCGACAGCAGATTCCAAGGACGGAAAGAAACGCTCAACTCCTGCAAGAAGTGAAAAATCCGCCGCCAAGAGTCCTGCTAGACAGTCCGCTCCTAAGTCGGCGCATGGTGTCGGCGAATCGGCAAAGAAAACGTTTCCTGCCCAGAAGAAAGCTGCAGGCAAGCGAGATAGGTCGGTGCCAGAAGACGAAAATGCGGATTTCGTGGGCGCTGCTGGCAGCGCGAGCGTGGCTGATTCCGAATTGGACTTGCTGGCCTCCGGGTTTCGTCGACTTGACTCCGGTTTCAGACAGGCGGAAATCGATACTGATACTTTGAAGAGATTCAAGGCGAGTGCTTTAGGTCGATCTATCCACCAGGACGCGCGCCGATCCAGCAATGATGACAAACAACGAGAATGGAAGAAGACGCGGCTTCGAGGGTCTTTTACCAAGGAGATTGACAAGGGTGGCTTTGTGCCCCGACGCTCTCGAGGTCAGGAAGCAATAGCGATGACAGCATTTTTTGCTTTCGGCCCTGATGCGACTGGCCGGATCTCGTCACTTGCCAAGAAATCCGGATTGTCCTTCCAAGTGTCCGACGTCAGCAACCTAGGAAAACGCCAAACGAAAAAGGGGTCAGGGAATCTCCTCACTTTTGAAATGAGTGTCACTGAAAGAGACGAGTTTCTTGCTCAACTTCAGGGGGCCAGCCAGTTACCTCTGAAGTTGTTTGGTGACAATTCTCCAGCATTAAGTACCAAGAGCTCTAAGAACAAGCGAAAGAGTGAGGCGTCGCCACGCGATGTCCCCAAGGGTGGGGGGGCTCTCAAGAAAGGCAAGAAAGGAGTGACGCGAGGAGAAGAAAAACTGGACGAATCGCAATCGATGCCAGCTCAGGAAAAGGCAAAAAGGACACCGATTCAGCGTGTACGCCTGAGTTTCATCATTCTCGACAAGTGATCTCGGCTCTCCGCCACTACCACTTTTCTAGCTTAAAAACTCGATTCAAGGCCGCCGACTTGTGGTCGTGAAAAATCCACAAAGAACGGGG
>JAJRYU010000360.1 GCA_024275615.1 Planctomycetota bacterium | reverse complement strand
GAAACGTCAATCGCTCGCTTGGCACTCGTGATAAACGAAAAGCGTCTGGCATCCGCTCACGCATCGAGGAAACTTTGCGTCTGCTTGAAAGCGGGAGAATTGAAATTCCTTTGGGGATCGACCCCCTCGAATTTATCTTCTCCGACGGTAAAACAACCGAGAAGGCGACCGCTACAAAACCTCTTGGCCTAACAAAGCTCTTTGCCACTTACGAAGAGCGGCTTCCGGTAGGCCGCAAAGAAGCATCAACGCTTCAGGGAGAACGAATCCACCTCAAGCACCTCAAGCGGCATCTGGGGCCAACTCGAAAGATGCAAGCCATTTCCAAAGCCAATCTACAGCAGTACGTTTCCAAGCGACTGAAAGACACGCACCTCGACAAGCTGATTCAGCCCGATACCGTTCGCAAGGAACTGGTGACGTTTCGGATGCTTTGGAATTGGGGAGTGCAAGAAGGGCTGCTAGCCGGCCCCTCGCCCACCAAGCATGTCGTGCTGCCTCTGACGGACGAAAAGCCACCGTTTATGACTCGCCAGGAAATCGAGTTGATCATAGGCCGTGGTGGTCTGACGGAAGAGGACAAGAACAAACTTTGGGAAGCCGTCTATTTGGAAACTGCTGAAGTTGGTGAAGTGCTAGAACACATCCGCAAGACCGCTCGTTTTCCGTTTATCTATCCGATGATGGTCTTTGTGGCTCATACATCCGCTCGTCGAAGTGAAATGGTCCGTTCGCTCATTGAAGACATCGATTTTCGCTCCAGGACCGTTGTGCTTCGTGAAAAGAAAAAGAGCCGCACCAAGGCGATGACGTATCGCCGCGTCGACATGAGCCCGCTGCTCTATCGCGTCATGCATGAATGGATACAAAACCATCCCGGCGGTCAGCAGACGTTTTGCCAGCCAAAAGGAATTGGTGAAGTAGCGCCACTGACAGCTTGGCAAGCCCATCATCACTTGAAAAAGACGATGGCAGCAAGCAATTGGAACTTCATAACGGGTTTTCATGTTTTCCGGCATTCTTTTGCCTCGAACCTTGCCGCTGCCGAAGTCGACCAACGCGTCATCGACGAATTCATGGGCCATCAGACCGAAGAAATGAGGCGTCGCTACCGCCATTTGTTTCCAGCCCAACGAAGGGCAGCGATTGAGTCGGTGTTTGGCGCTGAAGAGGAAAACATTATGCCGCTAGCGAGTTAGCAGCAAGAAAAACGAGCCGCTCGACCGGTTTCGTTTTGGTGAATGTTAAAGCCGTGCTAGCTTGGGAGTGAGGAGAAAAAGACGATGCCCAATATGCCCAATCGAACGCTGACCGATGATGAGTGGAAAGCCATTCACAATACTCTCGACATTCTCCAAGAGGCCCAGTACCTTACCGAACATGCCCGCCAAGCCATCTGCCCCGTGCCAGGTTTTTCTGACGAGTGGAGTGAGCTGGCCGTTGCATGGGAGGCGGTAAAAAAGGCTGGCATTTGATCGAATCTCGCCGGATGCAAATCCGCCAGCATGATAATGCCGGTCTTGAATCGACCCAAGGTTCTACCAATCCTATTTCCGTCTACACTCCAGTAAGCAGCTAAGCCAGCTTGAAAGCCATAGGCTCACTACGGGCGGGCTCCCCAGTTGGTCCGAATTTCCTTTGACAAACGGCAGACTTGTGTGGCAAAATAGATACATGTACCAAATACCTGACGAACAATTTCAAAAACTCACCATTGTCGCTCTTGCCGCCGGGTATGAAGACGTACCCGCACTGATTGCATCGCTGGCCGAAGAGGCGGTCGATGACCCACGCGGCACCCTCTCCGCTGAACAACTCCAGCAAAGTCTTGCTCAATGTGATCGTAGTATGGCGGAGTTTGACGCAGGGCGTGGCCAAGATGCCGAAGAAGCTTTCTTGAATCTTGG
>JAJRYU010000030.1 GCA_024275615.1 Planctomycetota bacterium | reverse complement strand
TTCTTCTAGAATGCGGAGTAAGGCCTCGTGCTTTTGTGTCACTGAATCCTCCGTCATTGCTATGGCCCCAATAGATACAAAACACCCAGTTGAATGAGGCCAACAACAAAACCAAGGACTGCGCCCAAGAACTCGATAGCGACCAGTTCTTTCTTGGCAACTTCCAAGACAATCGCTTCAAGTTTTGCCATGTCGAAGCTCAAAATCTTGTCTTCGACAATCCCGCGCATGTCCAGGTTCTCGTCGAGATGAGTGCCAATCATCTGGACACCATCCTCAAGAAGAGCCTCGACCTCGGTCAGTAGCTTCCCCTTGATTGTCTGCAACATCGGGCCATTGAGAAAGGCTTGAAGCATGGGATTGCCACCGGCGAGTTTGTCCTTGATGAACCCATCAATGCGTTCGCTGATGGTTCCTCGGAGTTTTTTGGATATCTCTGGATCATCCAATAGCTTGCCGATGTCTTCGGATGAGATCAGATGTTGTTCAACTGTGGCGCCGATGCTGGCCGCGAATTCCACCTTGCGTTTGGGCAGAAGACCTTGAACTTTGATGCCGAAAAAACGAACTTGCCGGTAGGGTCGGAAGATCATTCGCACGGCAAGAAAATTTGTGAACCAACCGATCAATGCGGCCACAAAAGGCAGCGTTACCCAAAGCAAAATGTTGTCCACCAAACCCCTCCTTGACCACAACAGGACATGCCATACAATTGCTCCATGCCACCCGCAAACAGCGTCGTCCTTGAAGGACTCAATCCTGAGCAAATGAGAGCCGTCAATACGCTAGACGGGCCACTCTTAGTCATTGCTGGCGCCGGCACCGGGAAAACCCGGGTCATCACCAAGCGTATTGCCAGGCTCATCGAAACGGGAGTTCCCGCGCAGAAGATACTGGCCGTGACATTCACCAACAAGGCGGCTCGGGAGATGGGGCATCGAGTCAGGACTATGGTTGGCGAATCAGGGCCCCTCATAGCTACATTTCACGGGTTTGGCGTAAAATTTTTACGGGAACAAGCTTCAGCATTTGAGCGCACAGAAGAATTTACGCTCTATGACCGAGCCGATTCGGAAGCCACTGTCAAAATGGCCTTGGATCAGTTGGAGCTCGATCGATCTGCTTTCCCTCCCAAGGAGCTTCTTGCCCTCATTTCTGAGGCAAAATCCGAGCTCGTGGCCCCGGAAACGCTCCAGGAGGATGCGGTCGGATCCTGGGATCAAGATGTGGCTGGAGTTTATCGGCTTTACGAAGACCTACTACGACAAAATGACGCCTTCGATTTCGACGATCTAATCTCATTGCCAGTGGATCTGCTGGAAAGGGATCTTGAGCTCAAGAGAGACTATAACGAACGCTATACCCATATTCTGGTCGATGAGTATCAGGACGTTAATCAACTGCAGTATCGCCTTGGAGTCGCTCTTGCCGGGCCCCAGCAGAATCTTTGTGTCACAGGTGACCCGGATCAGTGCATCTACACTTGGCGCGGAGCAAGCATCAACTACATCTTGGGCTTCCCAAAACAGTTTCCAAGCGCTCAGATCGTCCGTTTGGAACAGAACTATCGCAGTGTGAACACGATTCTGGAAGCAGCGTCCGCTCTCATTCGTTTCAATAGCAAGCGGGACGACAAGCGACTTTGGTCAGAGAAGGGTCAAGGCGAACTGATCCAGATGAAGCGCGTGACTGATGATGTTGAAGAAGCGAGAGCGGTTACAGAACGCATTAGAGAACTCACGCGCCAAGGTGTACGACGCTCGGACATTGCCATCTTCTATCGTCTCAACTCGCTTTCGCTGCCCCTTGAACGTGCTCTCCTATCTGCAAACATCCCTTACACAGTTTTTCGCGGCCTGGAGTTTTTCAAACGAAAGGAAGTGAAGGACCTTGTTGCCTGGTTGCGCTACCTCGTGAATCCCAAGGATACCGTGTCCCTGAAACGTATCATCAACAATCCCCCTCGTGGAATCGGCAACAAGACCTTTCTGAGTATCTGCGACTTAGCGCGAGAACGATTTTTGGCTCCCGGCGAAATTTTAGCTCGACCGGAGGTTTTGGAGGCAAAGCTCAACAAGAGATCCATGACTGCGTTGAAGAAGTTCTTGACGATTGAGGGTCGATTGCGAGATCGAGTTGGTGACCGCCTATCCGACCTGATGCAGGTCATACTCGACACCAGCGGTCTTGGCGATCACTTGCAGGAACAAGCAGCCAATACTGGTTTAGATCCTTGGGGTAACCTTCAACAGTTGATTGGTTACGCCAAGGACTTCCAAAAAGCGCGTGAAAACGCAACGACAACAACCTTTTTGGAGGAAGTTGCACTCTTCACCGATAGCGATACCCCCTCTTTTGAACGCGAAAAAGTCAGCCTCATGACGATTCACTGCGCCAAAGGATTGGAGTTCCCACATTGCATCATTGTTGGCTTGGACGCTGGCATCTTCCCTCACAAAGGCCTGCGTGGACCCGCCGATGAAGAAGAAGAACGAAGGCTCTTCTATGTTGGGCTGACTCGAGCAATGGAAAGCGTGCTTCTGGTGACTTGCTTTCAGCGGAGCCGTTTCGGGCGCACAGAATTTGCCAGTCCTTCGTTGTTCCTCACTGAAATACCCGCCGAGCTTACCGCCACTGTTGACGAAACCTCAGGCCATGACGACGGTATCGAGCCCGAAATCGAATATGAAATGGATGAATCGTTCCAAGTTTCGAAAGGGGCGAGAGTGAACCACAGCACTTTTGGTGCTGGAACTGTCAGCAGGATTTCCGGCCGTGGCCCCAATGCCAAAGTCATGATTGACTTTGATTCTGGAGATACACGAAAACTTGTCCTCAAGTACGCTGGATTGACCGCCTTGGAGCAGTGGGATTGATCACGAATGGGAGAGACATGGGGCAGCAAGCTTCGTTCTTGGGAATTTTCCAGATCGCCCACAAATCGGCCTATTTGCTGCCTGAAACAGGCCCAGCCGCTTTCCTCCGATTGTAGGATAAGCTTCTGGCCCCCAAGGACTTCTGCTACACTGTGGCCGCGAGAAGCAGGTAGCGCCTAAGATCCGTGCCACAATTTTCGTTAGACTCTTTGGATAGTGAAGTGGAGCCATTTCGGCGATCCGCAGATGACCCATTTGAGACACTGATGCTCACATTGATCGTGGAAAGTGGTGGCCGCCGCCAGAATTTTGTCTTCACCGATGACTTGGTCACGATTGGCAGGAATGAAGATTGCGATCTGCGCATAAGTTCGAGGTTCGTATCTCAACACCATTGTAAGTTGCAAAAGCTCGCCAAGGGGTGGAAAATCGTTGACCTGTCAAGCCAAAACGGCACACGGGTCAATGGCGTAGAAGTGACTCAAAAAATGCTGAAGATTGGCGACCGGCTGGAGATCGGTCACGTACCGATTTACGTCAACGAAGCACCGGATGAACATACCGAACCGTTGATGGCTGGCGCTGACGATGAGACCCCTGCCTTTGCCGAAACGGCCGTAGTCACGGCACGCTCGGACGGAGGGCCCCGCAGTCTACTCCATGAAGAGATGTCGCAGCTTTTCCTGAGGTACCGCAAGACTTTCGGCGACGATCGAGGTTTGATGGAAATTGAGCAAGCGGTCGAAACCGTGAGCGAAAAGTACTTTCCCCGTCCGGCGTTTGCTATTCCGGTGGATGCCCAAAAAATGTTGGACATCACACGAGCTATCAACTCGGAACTCAACCTCAAACGTTGCCTGACCTTGATCATTGATGCCATGATTGATCTCACGGATGCCGAGCGAGGATTTCTCATCCTTATCGACGAAAAAGGCAAAATGAAGGTCAAAGTTGCGCGCAATTTTGACAATGAGTCGGTCACCAAGGCCGACTACAAATTTAGTCACTCCATTGCCGAAGAAGTTGGTGTTCGAGGCAAGGCAATTATTTCGTCATCGGCTCAGGATGATGATCGTTTTGATTCCTTCCAAAGTGTCGAAACGCTCAACCTAATGAGCATTCTCTGCGTGCCATTTCGACTTCGCGATCGTATCATCGGCGTTCTCTACTTGGATCACAGATTCCGCAAGGGTAGCTTCACTGACCGCGAATTGGAGATGATTGAATCCTTTGCCGATCCCGCCGCCATTGCAATCGAAAATGCTCGCCTCTATGAAGAAAACCGGGAAACCCAAGATGAGCTCCTT
>JAJRYU010000359.1 GCA_024275615.1 Planctomycetota bacterium | reverse complement strand
CCTCCATGTCTAGGAGATCCGCCAAGCTCAAATCACTGAGTTCGCCTTTGTCCTCGTGGGTGCTTTCTTCGGCTTGTGCATTTTCGTCGACTTCTTCCTCTTGGGCGGACAACCTCGTCAAAGGGGCCACCAAGAAGAAGAAAACGAGGAGCAAAACGAATCTGCTGCCCTCGAGCCTGGAGGGGATCTCCAGGTAATATTTCTTTAGATACATATTTACTTCCCTAAAAGGTCGCGCCACACTCCAACGAGTTGGACAAGTGTCGAGGGGGGCAGACGGACCTTCGGCGGTATAACTTTTCCTATCTACGACTCGACCACTTGGCGGAGGAGAGTTAACCCATTCTTCATCGAGTCGTGCGATTTGTGGCAGTTCTGACATTTGATGGGCCAAAAATTTGCCTGAGAGATTGCAGTGCCTGACAGACTTGCTCTAAGCTGCCCCAGTCACCCGGAAGTGAAATCCGTTCATGGAGGACAAAGATGAGAAGACTCGCATTAGCGATTGCCCTGGTGGCGACCGTACAACTCCTTTCCCCCGCGGCCTGGGGACAATGAGGTGGGGGGAAAGCCCCAGGCGGCGCGGGACGCGTCAAAACACCTGTCGAATCGAGACATCGCAGCCCAGCCGTGGCGCGCGAACTCGCAATCAATTGGATTGAAGCAGAATGGCCAACCACATGGGACGAGAAATACGGTGCTAGTGCCTTGCCCCTAAGTGCGCTGTCCAAACTTTCCGCTGAAAAGAACAAGCCCTCGTTGGTCTATGTCTTCCGGACGGCTGATCAGGACAAGTTGGAAGAGTTGGAATTGAAGATGTTTGGGACTGAGGACATTGTTCTCGCCAGCCGTTTCTTTCGCTGCTACCGGATTTCGGATAGCGACTTGCCAAACGACAAGATTCGCCAGAAGTATCTTCGTA
Source organism: Planctomycetota bacterium (assembly GCA_024275615.1). GTDB lineage: Bacteria > Planctomycetota > DRQF01 > S139-23. The sequence continues at coordinate 7,272 of JAJRYU010000359.1, read as the reverse complement.
AAAGTGGTCCGACGCTGATTATTCTCGATGCCAAAGGCAATGAAGTTGCCAAGAACAAGAAGAAGGCTTCGAAATCTTGGGTCTTTTCCAAGCTGAAGCAGCAGTTCTCCAGCGATTTCGGCGAGAAGATCACCAAGCACATCAAGAAACTTTCTGACTGGCTCGATGATCTTGAGAAAGCTGAAGACCGCAAGGCCGATGCTGAGAAGATGTTTCGAGCTGCAGAGGAACGTCTGGACAAACGGGAGACCGCAGCTACCAAGAAACGGGTCAGCAAGACCAAGAAGGCTTTTGAAGCCGTTGAGGCCGCATTCGACAAGATCGTCGAGATTGGCCGTAAGCTGAGCAACCCTCAGCTCAAGGCAAGAGAGACCGCGCGGAAATAACCTGGCCCATCCTGGTCACGTCACAAGCCTCAGCACTTCTAAGTGCTGGGGTTTTCTTCAAATTCGACTGGTTGTCCGGAGTCTCCGATGAGGAGTTCGCCGTTTGCCATGACGATCTTACCTCTGACGATTGTCGCCATTGGCCATCCCTGGACGCTCTTGCCATCATAAGGCGTCCAGCCGCATCGTGATTCGATCCAGCTGTCTTCAATGGTCTTTTCCGCTTCCATGTCAACCAAGGTGAGGTCGGCGTCGAAGCCCAGAGCGATCTGCCCTTTCTTCTTCATGCCATAGAGAGTCGCTGGGTTCTTGCTGACCATGGCGACCAGTTTTTCCAGAGTCATTCGACCGGCATTGACGTGGTTGAGCATGATGGGGACAAGCGTTTGGACACCCGGCATTCCGGCAGGCGTGTTTGGGTAACCGCGGTCCTTTTCTTCCCGTGTATGGGGCGCATGGTCGGATCCGATGACATCAACGACTCCGTCAGCGATACCACGCCATAGCGCCTCTCTATGTTCGAGATCACGAATGGGCGGATTCATTTGTGCGTAACTGCCGATGGAGTTGTAGCAGTCAGGGCCATGCAGTGTGAGATGCTGAGGAGTGCACTCCACACTTGCCCAAGCTTTTCTGGACGACAAGAACTGGATTTCGTCCGATGTTGTCACGTGGAGAATGTGAGCGCAACGATTGGTCTTCTCCAAGATAGCGACCAGGCGTCGTGTGGCGCGAAAGGCCGACTCTTCATCTCGCCAGACCGGATGCATGCGTGGCGGTGAGTCGTCGGTGAGGAGGCTACGGCGTTCACGGAGACGTTGCTCGTCTTCACAGTGTACGGCGATGCGCCGCTTAGTTGACCGAAAGATCGTCTCAAGAGTTTCGTCGTCGGCGACAAGGAGACTACCCGTGGAACTCCCCATGAAGATCTTCACACCGACGCAACCTGGCAGGGTCTCTAACTCGCCCAACTGCTTGGCGTTTTCGGCCGACGCGCCGACAAAAAAGCCAAAATCACAACTAGCGCGCCCCAGGGCTCGCTCGACCTTCTCTGCCAAAGCGTCGGCAGTTGTTGTTGGCGGCGCCGTGTTCGGCATTTCGAAAATGGTAGTGACACCACCCGCAATGGCGGATCGCATGCCTGATTCCAGGTCTTCCTTGTGCTCGTTGCCGGGCTCGCGGAAATGTACCTGGGAGTCGATGACCCCGGGAAGGACATGAAGTCCAGTGGCATCAAATCTCTTGGCGGCTTTGGCCGACTGGAGATCGCCGATGGCGGCGATGCGACCATCTCTAATACCGATGGCGGCTATTTCGCTGCCTTCTGGCCGAACAACAGTGCCATTCTCAACAACCTGATCAAATGTTTCACTCATGACATGATTATGCCCGAGCGTGGGACAATGACAACGATAACCAGAGGCGGAAGCGAGATTCGCCATTCCCAGTTGAACTCAGCGCTGGCAGGCTGGGCAATAGAACGTCGACCGATTGCCCTGAATCGACCGTTTGATCACTCTTGCGCAGGTATGACAAGGTTGGCCTTCGCGGTCGTAGACGGCCAATTCGATGGCAAAATAGCCAGCTTCTTCGTTTGGGTCAGAAAAGTCCCTCAGTGTCGTACCCCCGACGCTGATAGCGCGACCCAATACGTTCTTGATGGCATCCACCAGAGTTTCGATCCGCGCGTGGCTTAGACGCCCGGCGGCTCTGTGCGGGTGGATTCCGGCCCAATGCAGGGCTTCGCTGGCGTAGATGTTGCCCACACCGACAACGACCTTGGCATCCATGATGAGGTTCTTGATCGGGCGCTTGCGATTGTGGCACACAGAAGAGAGCAGAGTACCGTCAAACTGGGGGCTGAGAGGTTCAGGACCCAGATCAACCAGTAGGGAGTGTTTTGCAACTTCCTCGGGGTGAATGGCCTCGAGCATCCCAAATCGTCTGGGGTCAACAAAGCGCAGTTCTTTTCTGCCGCTGAGGTAAAAAATGGCGTGGGTATGGCTGGCTTGCGCCGTTCGCGGCGTGCAGAATTGAAACCGACCTGTCATGCCAAGATGCGCCAGCAAGATGCCGTGAGAACCGCATGAGATCAACAGGTACTTGCCGCGACGTTTAATTGCGGTGATCTTGCGGCCTGACAAGAGTGCCTGGAGTCGTCGCTTCGCTACCGGGTATCGCAGTCGACTGTCGCGAATCACGATGCGTTCGATGGTTCGGCCAAGCAAAAGAGGAATCAACCCTCGACGCACCGTCTCGACCTCTGGTAACTCAGGCATTGTGAGTTGCTGAACCTCTACTGAATCGGTTCTACTGGTTTCTTTCCATTCAAACGATCAAGCAATGTTTGTGCACGAAGTCGATCCTCGATGAAACCGTCACGACTCATTTGAACACGTTGCCAACTTTCGGCTGAGTCGGTTGTTGTGCTGACAATTGTCAAAAGGTCCTCGCGGTCGTCGACAATGACGGTATTGTCGATCCATGGTGTGCTGCGTTCGGCGATAGCGAACGCTTCCAAAGTCTCGATGCGATTCCAGATGCGGTGATAGGCACTTTCAGCCGCGAACGTGGCAAGTTGTGACTCGCTTGACTCCAAGAAAGTGCCTCCATGTTGCGCGAGTTTGTGCTGGTCAATCATGGCTCGTTTTCGAGCTTGAGCTTTCATCAACTCAATGGCGGCGTCTGAGATCAACTCTTGAAGAACAAAAGGACGGATCTTCTCAGCTCTGTACTCCGCGAGTTCGGCCAGACCTCTGACACGTATGGCGAGCTCTGGCATTGTTTGCCACTGGGGCGTCGCCGTGATGGCGACGTTCAGTTCGTCATAGGCATTTTCGAAACTCTGGATTGCCTGAGCAAACCCCTCAGGGTCTGCGGGCTCTGGGGCAACGGGTTCACTGGCGCATCCCGCCACGATAAAGAAAGCAACAAAGAGAACTAAAGCTCCACTAAAGATCTTGACCATGATGGTCTCCCTATTTCTTCTTGGGCCGGAAAACTTTGACGACAGCGTCATTGCCTTCCAAGTAAGGGCCTTCGGCCAATTCGATACAGTAGGGAATGGCTGGAAAAACAGCATCCAAGCAAACCCGAATCGAAGACGGCTTACCTGGAAGGTTGACAACCAGGCTCCTCTTAACGATTCCCGCAGTCTGTCGCGATAGGATAGCCGTTGGGACGTAGTCCAAAGAGACTTTTCTCATCAGTTCTCCGAACCCAGGCAGAAGTTTGTCACAAACTTGCTCCATGGCTTCAGGCATGACATCTCGTCGTGCTGGTCCCGTGCTCCCCGTACTGCAAATGAGGCCACAACCTTCATCAGCAAAACTATGGATCGCCTCGATGATCGTCGGGATTTCATCCGGTACGACTTTAATCTCGTATTGGCATTCCGTCGCAATGTACTCCCGCAGACATGCCTCGATTGCCGGACCGGAGAGGTCTTCATATTCGCCTCGGCTGGCCCGGTCGGAGACAGTCAGGATGCCGATCTTGGGTTTTTTCTCACTCATCTTGGGATCCTAGTTTTTCAGATTCCGATTCCAGAAATCAAGCATCGATGAAAAGAGGTGGATTTGCGCCGGTCGATCGCTGATGCCGTGTTTGCGATTGGGATAGATCAACATCTCGAAGAGGATGTTGTTGCTGACCAATGCGTCGACGAAGGAATAGGTGTTTTGTACCTGGACATTGTCATCGGCGGTGCCATGGACCAGCAGGAGCTTTCCAGATAGGAGCCCAGCTTTCGCCACAAGATCACACGTACGATATCCCGCGGGGTTGTCCTGGGGCCTTTTGATCGAAGCTTCGGCCCAAAGTGTGTCGTAGTATTGCCAGCGTGTTACTCCCGCGACGGCGATGCCAGCTTTGAATTCTTTCGAGCCAGTCATGCCGAGGAGTGTCAAACTACCGCCACCACTCCAGCCCCACAGGCCGACGCGATTTTTGTCGACGAAGGGCTGCTTCTTCAGCCAGGCCACGCCGTCAAGTAGATCATTCAAGACACTGGGGCCGTACATTTCGTTGAGGAGTGAATTTTCGGCAATCTTCGAAACTGCCGCTGCACTGCGGTTGTCGACACAGAACACCAAGAACCCACGCTGCAACAGTAAGTTGTTCCAGAAGATGTCTCTTCCCATCCAACCGTCGCTCACTTTGGGAGCAGATGGACCACCATAGCCGTAGGTGATCACCGGGTATTTTTTTGCTGGGTCAAAGTCCTTTGGTTTCATGATATAGGCCGGCATCTTGAAACCGTCTTTTGCCTTGATGTGGAAGAATTCGGGATACTGAAGTCCACGGACCTTGGCAGATTTCATGTTGGACTTGGTCAAGACCAAGGAGACGGAGCCGTTGGGTTTGTGAACAGATTTTTCTGGTGCTGAAGAAGCGCGAGAATAGTCGTCGACATAGGCCGTCGCTTGTTTGTTGAAGACAATGGTGTGTGTCCCATCGCCTTGGCTTACGCGGGTCATTGCGCCAGATTTTAGATTCACCCGGTAGAGTTGGTTTTCAATACTCGATTTCTTCAGCGATGAGACATAGGCCACGCCTTTTTGCCAATCGACAGCCTTGACAGCTTGGCGCAACCAGTAGACAGCGCCTGAGTCCCTGAGAGCAAAGTCCCCTTTTGTCACTTGGCGAACCAACTTCCCATCAATGTCGTAGAGATAGAGATGGGCGTAGCCGCTGCGTTCTGAAACCCACAGAATCTGTTTCTCGTCAGGAGATACGATGAGGTCGTCATGGGGGTGGACCCAGCCAGGATCTGTTTCCTCAAAAAGAATCTTCGAGGTGAAGAAACCATCTGAACTTGCGACCTTGAGATCGACCAAGTGAATGGTGATTTTGTTTTGCGCACGATTCATGGTTTGGACAATCAGTCCTGTGCCAGAAGGCAACCAAGTGACTCTCACGGTGTATTCTCGAGAGTCGGCATCACCCGCAAGTTTGACGGTTTTGGGCTTGGCCCCTTCGATCGCCGAGATGACGCGTACTTCGACTTTTGGGTTTTCTGTTCCGGTTCTGGGGTAGCGTTGATTCTTGACCGTTGGATAAGGGTCTTTCCATTCAATGTATGGAATGACACCAACATTAGTCTCGTCGCTACGCAGGTAGACCAATTGAGTGCTGTCAGGCGACCACCAGTATCCCAAATCAGCTCGTCCAAAGATCTCTTCCCAGTAGACCCAAGGGAGTGTGCCATTCAAGATCAGTTCGGTGCCTCCAGCGGTGAGCTTCGTCTCCTTGGCAGTTGATAGGTCGGAGAAGTAAAGATCAGTTCCCCGAATAAAAGCCAGCTTGCTGCCATCCGGTGAGAATCGAGCCGACTTTTCGGCTTCAGGAGTTTTGGTCAGTCGCTTACTCTTGCCGCTGGGCATCGAGCAAACCCAAAGATCATCGTTGAGCGTCCACAGAGCCCATGTTCCAGTGTCGTCAAAGTCCTCCGGAAACCATGTAATCCCGGCCTTGCGATCGAGTCTATTTGTTGAACGGGCGGCGTCGATCAGAGACAAGGCGTCCATCACCTTGCCGGTGGCGAGATCCAATCGCTTGACGCCACCGCGGAGGGCTTCTCTTGTTGGCGAATAGAACAGAAGATCGCCATTGGCAAGCCACTTGATTTGAGCCGTTGCGCCAACCAAATAGGCGTCGTAGCTGTGCATCCAAGGGACGGTGATTTGCGGCAGTTCCTGTGCTTGGCCGCAGTTTGCGAAAATGATGAGAGCCAAGATCAAGGTGAGCAATCTGTGCATAGGACTTCTTCCTTTGGGATCGTGAAATTTGACCACCGTCAAGATCTACGATTCTACGTTCGTTTTCCACCGATCCCCATACGTCCATCCAGACGCACAGAAAAAGGCCCCAGAATCTTGCGATCCTGAGGCCCGAATTGATTCCGAGGAGTCCAATCTTCGGCTTAGAAGAAAATGAAGTTTGGCTCAGAGATGTAGTAATTGCCGACACCGAGTTCATCAGTGTAGTAGCCGTACATTTGGAAGACAGCGGTGAAGCCAGCGCCGTTCAGAGCTTGATTGCCGCCGTAGGTGACATTGTTGTTGCCAGTGGCGTCGGTGACGAGGTTGGCGTCATAGGCACCAATGAGCCCGGTGCTTGAAAGGGCGCCAAAATCGAATCCTGGGTTGAGTATGCTCGTGTGAATCGAACCCCAAGGTGTGGACACGGGTGTTTGCGGTGAATCATAGGCCAAAGTGAGGAACATGCCTGGGCGTTCCGTCTCAGTGAAGAACAAAAGATTACCGTTTGCCGGTGTCCAGAACGTACGGAACCGTCGTACGTGAACAGTGAAATCAGTGGTGACACCTGTTGCCAGAAGTTCCGCTTGGATTGTCGAGGTTTCTGGTGAGTTGCCTGCTCTCACGAGATGCCGTGCCACGCCGGTTGCATCGGTGAGAACGATACTACCGCCAGGAAGAAGAGCGCTGCCACTGGTCACAGTGAAGAGAACAGCCTGATTTGGCACAGGAGCGCCGAAACCATCAGTAACCTGGGCTTCGAGTTGTTTAGCAAAGTCCTCACCAACGTTGGCACCCTGGTAGTTACCACTCACGGGGACCATCGAACCCTTGGGGGACAAATTGAATGTTACGTCCGTTGGCGTGCCCGGCTTGAACAATTTGAGCTTCGCTGCCAAGGCTGCTGTTGCTGGCACGTCGCTTTCAAAGTGGAAGCTGAACAGGTTGCCCCAGCGGATCGCGTTGGCATCAGTGTTGGTGGCGTAAGAAACTCCATCCCAACGCACGGTGTTGGCGACGGCGTCAACCGTGCCAATCCAGTCGGTCCCATCAAATGGCTCGCAACTATGATAGTCGCCATCGTGGAATGAGAGGTTGGTGATATTGCCGCCGGTTGGAAACGCGAT
>JAJRYU010000358.1 GCA_024275615.1 Planctomycetota bacterium | reverse complement strand
AGCCGACATGACCGGCTCCGGGACACGGACTATTGATGTGACTGTGACTCTTGTGGGCGACCTTCAACCTATCAATGACACACGCAATCGGACATTTGGGGGCTCCACTGGACACTACATCACAGAGTTCCCCAATCTGGAGACCTTCGATTCTATCGTTTCTGTCGGAAGCGGGGCTGACGGCCCAATAACGTGGGAACAAGACCCCACTGACCCCTTGTTCAACCAGTGGTTTTATTCCATAGGCGGCATTGATCACACCACGGGGAGCGGAGTTTCCGCCTATGTTCCAGCAAGCGCGCCGCAATACGCAAGTCTCCTCGGGCCTTTTGTCGACCTGACCATGAACAACAATCCTCGCTTGGATTTTTGGAGTCAAAACACAAACGGCTCTCCCATGCCTAGCAATACCATCAGTCTCGATATTGTCTTATTGACTTCAGGCACGGTTATCACCGATGTGGGCGGACCTTTTCTTGACCTCCCAGCCCTTACTTGGCGGAACCACGGCGTTGATCTGAACGCCTTTGCTGGCCAGCTCATTCAACCTCGCATCCGAGTCGATAGCTCATTTGCTCTTACCGGCAGCGCTATTTTTCTGGACGACGTCAGAATCACCGATCATCCCATTGGCCCTGGCCAAGCCCCTCAACCAGGCCAGGCGATGTTTGAAATCAATACTTCTGTGAGCCCAGGAGGTTTGGCTCTGTCATTTTTGGAAACAGGCCCTTACTCGGCCATCGCCATTCCCGGCAGCCCTTTGGACTTTCGATTTGAAGGCGAAGCCGATCAGCCCATCATCGTTTTGTTTGGCAACTACAATCCAGCGGCAGCAACCTATCCCAACAACATAGGACAGATGGATATTGGCGGCACGCCTAGTCCATTGACGGGGATCCCGTCTGGGCTGACAGCCCTTTTTGACGGCACTTCTTTGCTTGGCCTCAACCCTTTGTTTCGCACGGACCTGCAGGGTGAGTCCTTGATCCACTTTATCACGCCGCCTCTTCCTCTCGGGCTCCTGACCACTTTTCAAGCTGCCATATACAACACAACCACAGGTATTGCTCTGAGTAATGCTGTGCAATTGGAGATTCAGTGATGTTGAAGCGAAGTACATTCTGCTCGTCGCTAGTCATGGTTGCGATAGCCGCATTCTTGAGTGCAACACTTGCTGAGGGGCAGACGTTCGGGACCGGCTTGGGGACGCCCAGTTCCGTAAGCCGTGGTTTCATGTTCGACATTGAGGCGTTGAACACGCTCCATGTCAACGGTTTTGAGATTCAGTCACCCGCGTCCAATCTCTTTCCTCTTACCGGGAATTATGAAATCTGGACAACAAAGGATGGAGGAAGCCATCTAGGGCACGAATCAAGCTTTCAGAGCTGGCAGTTGATCTCGACGATTGTCGGCATCAACCCTCTCGCCCAAGGGATCAATGTGTGGCTGAACTTGTCGCAGAATCTCGACGTCATCGTTCCTGCGGGAACAAGCCGGGGGTTCTACATTGTCGCCACTCATCCGACTGTGAGTTTCTTGGGGCTCTCAGGTTTTGCGGTACCGGCGGTCGGGATGTCGTTCGCGGCCAATGGCGACATGAGTATTAAGGCGGGTTTGTCGACTGGCTACTTCGATCCTTTTGGTTTGGCCTTTCCCGCTGTCCCCGCCGTCAACATCACTTACTCGGTGCCCGGCCCGTTTGTGACCAATCTGAGAACCCACCGCCTTCTTGCTCCTGTGTTTGATCCTCAGAACTGCGGTGTGGGTTCGATCAACGAGAGCATACTTGTTGAGTTTCTCAATCTTGGCTCGGCACCAATTCCTCTTGGGGCCGTGATTCCGGTGAGTTTTCAAGTCGACGGACAACCCCTCGTTAGCGAATTCATCGTGACCACAGCTCCTATCCCAGCCAATGGCTCCTTGAGTTACGCTTTTGTCGGCACGGCTGACTTGTCTGCTCTTGGCAGTCACGCCTTGACTGTCACTCACAGTCTATCCGGTGACCAGCAGCCTGGAGACAACTCGCTAACAACAACACTCAAGAGCGGTGGAGAGTTGCGGGTAACGAGCTTTCCCTATGAAGAGGACTTTGATGATTTGAACCCGGCTAATGTTGTTGTGCCCCCTTTGGGCTGGACACAGGAAGAAACGGATTCCTTTGGTGGGGCATCGGATTGGGAATTCACCAATGAGAAAATCTACCAGTCTGACCCTGTTGTCGACCATACTACTGGCATTTCCGAGGTCGGCTTTTTTGCCCACACCAATGATTGGAGTAATGATCAGCCAGCCGTAAGTCTGCGTTCGCCTTGCCTTGATCTGACAAATCTAACCTCGCCGAAGTTGATCTTTTGGTTAGTCAGTATTGCTACACTCAACAGCGGTCCTGACAACATGCTGAGTGTCGATGTTGTGAACATGCAAACCGGCGCGATCACTGTCGATTTCGTTGGGCCGATCGGGTCGCAAAACACCTTCGGTTGGATCCGCCACAAGATTGATCTCAGTCCCTTCGCGGGTCAGCTGATCCGTCTGGTGTTTCGTTCCAACACCGACCACGGGGGTGGCGGCGGTCTGGGCCACAACTTCTCGATCGATGATGTGGCGATCTTTGATCAAGTGGCAACTCCTGGGCAACCCGAGCAGCCAGGTTT
>JAJRYU010000357.1 GCA_024275615.1 Planctomycetota bacterium | reverse complement strand
TGTCCAAGTGAATGCGCCCTTGGAAGTTGTGCGGGGAAACGCTCCGGGGTGGGAGAATCCTTGGTCACGATCAGAGATTGTGAATGTCGAATTGGACGAGCACAACTGGCCTTACTTCATTGACTATGAAGGCTACATGATCGACAAGTTTGAAATCCAGGCGGCGCGGATTCCGTTGGAATAAGCGCCAAGGTCCAAGTTTAGGTGTTGGAGCGGCCTTGGAATTCGCCGGTTTCGGTGGAGATCTTGACCTTTTCTCCGACGTCGATGTGGAGAGGGACTTTGATTTCTAGACCGGTTTCGGCGACGGCTCTTTTGAAGAGGTTGGAAACGGTGTTGCCCTTGGCTGCGGGTTCGGATTCGATGACCGTGAGGACGACAGAGCCCGGGAGGTCTAGAGAGATGGCTTTTTCACCGTGGAAAGTGAGGTTGCACTCGTAGTTTTCGACAACGTAGGGCATGTCTTCGCCGACGACGTCGGGCTGGAGTTCGTACTGGTCGTAGGTTTTTTGGTCCATGAAGACAAAGGCGCCGGAGCCTTCGTCTTTGTAGAGGTATTGGCACTTTCTGGTTTCTAGAAAGGCGACTTCAAAGCTGTCGCTGCTGCTGGCGCGGATGTGCTTCCAGCCGCCGGTGGAAAGGCTTTTGCACTTCATGGTGATGATGGCGCGAAGGTTTCCGGGCGTGTGGTGATGGTACTTCACGACTTGCCAGAGATCGTCGTCGATGTCGAGGACGTTGCCTTTGCGGATTTCAGTAGCTCTGCGGCCCATGAAGGACTCCTTAGGGTTCGTAATCTAGGTTTGCAGGTTAACGATCTGCTCTTCCAACAACAACGAAACCAATGGGGGCGATTTCCTGTAAAAAGGGTAGGTGACAATCAAAGTGGGAAAAATGGCCATCTTGAGGAGTGAAACGATGACGATAAGGCGACGTACTGCCATTCTTCTGGCTCTTATCGGGCTCATGCTTGCAAGCGGCGGCTGTATCGGCTGGTTCTATGGTGAAAGGCCACCTTCTACATGGCCATTTGTCACGTTGACGGAAGAAGGCATCTCGAAAGATCTGGCTGAAGTGCGCAGTCAGAATGTTGCCGGGGTGAGCTACAGGCTCAATTTGCGGCTGGATCCAAGAAAAGAGGTGTTTCACGGCGTGTGCACCGTTGGTTTTCGGTTGCAGTCGACGAGGCAAGACTTATTGCTGGATTTTCGTGGAAAAAGCATTGAGTCGGTCACGGTCAACGGCTCGCCTATCACAGCTGATCTTGTTGCCAACCACATCGTCTTACCTCGTCGCACCCTTGGCTCGGGGCACAACACTGTGCGCATTGAGTACACGGCTGGAATAGGTGCCGCAGGTGAGGGCATCATCCGGGTGGAAGACAAAGACGATGGCTCGACCTATCTCTACAGCCTCAACGTACCCGCGGACGCCCATCGGGTTTTCCCTTGTTTTGATCAACCGGATCTTAAGGCAAAGTTTTTGCTGAATGTCACCATGCCTGGAAGTGATGAAGACATGCGTGTCATTTCCAACGCACCCATGAGAGGAGAGCGCGTCACTTCAACTTTGAATGGCGAGGACAAGACGTCCATTTTCCTTTTTGAAGAGACGCTCCCCATCTCAACTTATCTCTTTGCTTTCGCTGTTGGGCCCTTTGTTGAACTTAAAAACTCCGACTACGGTCGGCCAATGAGTTTCTTTGCGAGGAAGAGCCAAGCAAAATTGATGGAGAAACATGCCGCTGAGATTTTTCGACTTCACGGCGAGGCGCTGGCGTTCTTGGAGGGTTGGTTTGGTCTCGCCTACCCCTTCCCTAAATTCGAATTCGTCTGCGTCCCTGACTTCCCATTTTCAGGCATGGAACACCCGGGCTGTATTTTCTATGGCGAGGACCCGATGCTCTTTCGCAGTCAAGTTTCCAAACTTAGATTGGCAAGAAGGGCCGATCTTGTTGCCCATGAAACAGCACACATGTGGTTTGGCGATCTGGTCACCATGCCTTGGTTTAACGATGTTTGGCTGAAAGAGGGTTACGCCACGTTTATGGCGCATAAGACTCTGGAGAAATTGCTGCCAGAGGTCGATCACGAAACTGCCTTTTTTCTGCGGATCTATCCCAGTGCCTTGGCGACGGACATCACTTCTGGTTCAAGCCCCATGCGTCAACCCTTGGGCAACATGGATGATGCCAAATCCAACTATGGTCCGATTATCTATCGCAAGGGGCCAGCTGTCTTGCGCGCCTTGGAATACATGATTGGCGCAGACGCCTTTCGCCAGGGTTCAAAACTGTTTTTGGAAAGACATGCTTTTGCTTCGGGGTCTTGGGTGGAGCTGAGACATGCCTTGGAGGAGGCTTGGGGCCAAGGAGAAAATTCTCTGGCCGGGTTCGGTCGGGCGTGGATCGAAGAAGCGGGCGTGCCGGAAGTAAGAAGTTCTCTTTCGGGGACCTCCGGCAAGGAGAGTTCGGCCACGTTGACGCTCACTCAAGATGCCCAATCAAACACAAAGCGCACCTGGCCCTTGGCAGTTGAAGTGTGCTGGTTGGATAGACTTGGTGGTCTGCAAAGCAAGAAAGTGACTTTTGAAGGTGCGGAGACGACGGTCTTGGGGGTCGAGACAAAGACGCTCTTTTCCTTTGCCAATTTCGGCAATAGGGCTTATTTGCAATGTCGATTGGATAGCAACTCCAGAAGGTATGTGCTGAATCACTTCTCCACTTTCAAAGACCAACTCTTGCGTGCCATGCTCTGGGAGGCCCTGTGGACGGACGTCGAAGCAGGTGATCTCTCTCCCAGAATCTACGGCGAATTTGTCCGCGCACATTTGTTTGAAGAGCGAGACCAGAGACTCTTGAGCTCGGTTTTGGGGCATGTGGCGACGGCTTTGAGTCGCTACATGATTGACGGCGACAGAGATTCCTTGGCGAAGGGAATCGAAGATGACCTGATCGCTGCATGCGAGGATAAGAAGTTTGGCGAAGGCACACGATTGCTTCTTCTGCGCCAGTTTATTGGTCTGGCTAGAAGCAAGCGAGGTTTGGGCACTTTGGTCGGTGTAGCTGAAGGAAGTTATGACGCTTTTGGTCTGGACGTCTCCATGCGCGACCGTTGGCGGGCTGTTACGAGGCTCATGCTCATGGGAGAAAAACGTGCCGATTCACTTCTGGATTTGATGACCTCTCTTGAAAAGGGCGATGAAGCCAGGCGTCGCGTGTTCATGGTCGAGTGTGCCAGAGGTACGGTCGCAAGCAAGCGCCGCATCTTCGCACGTTTCTTCGAGGATAAGGATC
>JAJRYU010000356.1 GCA_024275615.1 Planctomycetota bacterium | reverse complement strand
CCCTCGGTCTTCGCGATGGGAGAGGCTCTCGAATCGCCTGGCCATTGCGGGCATGAAATTGCCCTGCGCCACAATTGTTGGTGGGGCAGGGCTTTGTGAGTGGGCGTACCTGGATTCGAACCGGGGACCTCTACGATGTCAACGTAGCGCTCTAACCAACTGAGCTATACGCCCTTTCGGGTCGGCGCATTCTGTTCGGAGAGTCGGCTGCCATCAAGTGATTGTCGGTATTTGTTGTAAATAGCTTGCCAGGCGTTGCTTGGGCCGACCGAAGACGCTATTTTGGGGTTCAAAGGCAAGGCGATTTCGGCGAATCCGTGAGAAAAACTGCATTTCAGGTGCAGGATGGCTAAGTCCGTCTATGAATTCCCACTGGCCCTCAGGCCGCCTGCCAGTTTTTGGCTAAGGAAATATTGCCTGCTGGACAATCTGTGCAAATCTTATTAATTGTATGGCTGTTACAGAATCGATTTGGTGCTACTTCGACAAATCGTGTGCTTTAAGAGGACAATTGCGGACGTGGAAAACACTCGAAAAAACAACGGGGTGACCGGGAAAGATGTCTTTACCACCGGACAGGTTGCCAAGATCTGCAAAGTGACGATTCGCACCGTGATCAAGTGGTATGAAGCCGGGAAGTTGGAAGGCTACAAGATCCCGGCCTCCAAGGACCGTCGCATCCCTCGAGCCAACTTGTTGAAGTTCTTGCAGACCCATGACTATCCCTACGACCCGGCTATCTTTGATGACGGTATCAGGGTTCTCGTGGCTGACGATGATCCGAACATCTTGCGGCTCTTTGAAGACCAACTGGCGTCGATGCCTGAGGTGGAACTCTCCACCGCTTCAAACGGTTACAGTGCCGGTTTTGAGACGGCAAAACTCCGCCCGCAGATCTTGATACTTGACTACAACCTTGGCGATATCAATGCTGGCCAGGTGATTGAAACTTTGACCAAGGATGATGTTCTTGCGAACACGCGTATCTATGTCATGACCGGCTTCCTCAATGATACGGAAATCGCTCAGTTGGAAGCTCAAGGTACAACGGTCTGGCGTAAACCTCTCGATTTCGACCACGTGCGGTTGGCGATCAAGCAAGTTGCTCCCCTGATGCGCTTGTAAGCTGGCTTCTTCTGCCATGGTGGAAGATGCTCCTTTAACCCGCGGTCCAGCCTTCCCAACATTTCTCATGTTTGCATGGCCTTTGGCCGGTGCCATGGCATTTCACGGTCTTTTCAATTGTGTTGATCTCATTATTGTTGGCCGTTTGGGACCTGGCGCCGTCGCTGCGGTCACCATTGGCGGTATCATCAACATGGTGGCAATGCTGGCGTTCAATGGCGTGGCCAATGTCATAGCTGCAAAGGCAGCCCGCAGGGCAGGTGCCGGTGATATTGCTGCCCTGTCCGTTCTAGACGCGACGGCCTCTTCGCTGACTTGGAAGATGAGCGTGGGCGTTGGCCTTGTCTTCGCGATCGCTGCCGGACCTGTGGTGGATGCCTTTGGCGTCGATGAGCAGACGGAATCCTCCAGCTACGTCTACTTGATTATTCTATCTCTCGGTTCGGGCACGATGTTCTTCTTGTTGCTCCAAAGTGCCTTGCTCCGCGCGGTTGGCAACTCGATGCACCCTATGATCGCTCTGGTAGGGGCGAATATTCTGAATCTGGGACTTGATGTCGTTTTGGTTTTCGGGATTTGGGGTTTTCCACAATTGGGTGTTGTCGGAGCTGCTTGGGCCACAGTTTTTTCTCGGCTCTTGGGCGCTTTGTTTCTGGGGCGAATCTTGAAGAAAAGGAGAAGATCATGGCCCAAGAGGGGCGGAAATCCCCAGCTTTGTGCCAAGATCCTAAAGTCCGGCTGTACCCATTCTATGCAGATGATTGTTCGGGTTGCTTCCATTTATGGCCTCATCGTCATCGCCGCCAGCGCATTGCCCGACCAAATACAAGGGAGTTTAGGGGCTCGTGACCTGTTGGATGGGGTGGGAGTCGGAATTCGCTTGGAAATGGTTCTGTTGTTTGCCTCCTTGGGCTGGGGTACCGCCGCAGCGGCCTATGTCGGCCAGAACCTTGGGGCTGGTCAATATGGCCGGGCGAGAAACGGTGCCCTGGCGGCGGTCACGGCTGCTTTGGCAAGTGGATTGGCGGTATCAGCAGTTCTTTTCTGCTGGCCGCATGAAATATTGAGATTTGTGGCTCCTCAAGCCACGGGCGAATCCGTGCGCTACGGTGTGGACTACCTGAGGATCATTGTTTGGGGCCATCCTGGCCTCATTGTTGCAATTGTGCTGTCTCAGACACTGGTTGCTCTGAAGTCCGTTTGGGCGGCGGTATTGTTGGATACGGGGCTCTACCTCGCACTTTCCCTACCCCTGTCGTCTGTGGCTGTCTTTGGTGGAGAAAACGCAAGTCGAGTGTGGTGGGTGGTCATGTCCATACACCTTATTTCTGCTCCACTCTATCTGCTCTTGTTTCGCAAGCGTTTTCTCAAGGAAAAACAAAAAGAAGCGGCAACCTGTGAACCTGTACCATGATCTGTCGCTGCGAAGTTTTGCTTCGCACGGATGTCTTGAGGTTCGTGACCATCAGGCGTAAAACTGGTGTCCCCATGGAACGAGTAAAGATCTCCAAAACCGAACGGCTACTGAACTTGATTTCTTTCATGCTCAGGACACCGCGTCCGGTCCCGTTTACGCAAATCGCTGGTCACGTTGTTGGCTATGACGATGAAGCGCGCATTGACTCGATCGAGAAGCGATTCGACCGAGATAAGGCTGAGCTCCGTAACATGGGGATACCGGTCGAATACATCGATAGCGGTGATCAGGACACATCTGGCTACATCATTCCTCGCGAAAAGTTCTTCCTTCGCGACGTAGAACTCGATACCGGAGACGCCATTCTCTTGGCGATGGCCGGGCGTTGGGGTGCTTTTGCTCTCGTCAGTCCGGTGATGCGAGAAGCTTTCAGCTCCGCCTTGCGCAAATTGGCTATCGACACGCCTAGCATTGGCAACTTGCCAGCGGAATCGGCATCTTTTCTTCAAGTTGGCCGCGGTCATGAAAAAGCCACGGAAAATCTCCAAGTCATTTGCGCTTCAATTTACGGCAGAAGAACGATTCGTTTCGACTATGTTGGGCGGCGTGACGATTTGCCCGCACGAAGGCGAGTGAACCCCTTTGGTTTGGGATTGTCAGAAGGCGAATGGTATTTGGTTGGTTTTTGCCATACGCGCAAAGATACACGCATGTTCAAGTTAGCTCGAATTGCCGGCAACGCTGCCCTGACTGGAGCATCCGACGCCGGGCCGGAGTTTGATATTCCGGAGGGTTTCAAGGTTGACGATCACCTGAATCGTCGGCCCTGGGACTACGGTGACCAGGATTCCGTGGTGGTCAAGCTTGAATTGCCCCGGGACATTGCCCTCCAATTGCGCCATGAAGCGACTTTGAACTTCGATCTTGTCGACAAAAACGACAAGACCTTGGATCCTGAAGTATTGGCGCAAGCCAAGAGAGTGGTGCTGAGGTTTTCGGTGAAAAGTCCCCAGCGAATGTTGGATTGGATTCTTTCCCTAGGTCGCGACGTCAAGATTCTCGAACCCGTGGAATTGCGTGCAAGTGCAAAGGCGAGGATCAGCGAATTCTTGAGCGGCTATCAAGAGGAGGGGAGCCGATGAATCTTTCCCTTGAGACAGTTCTTCAGTGTTTGGACATCCTGCCCATTGTTCGAGAAAACCAGGGGATCACCCTTTCCGAACTCGCCAGTCGGACAGGTCTTGATGCCAAGAAAATATCCGACCAACTAGTTCCGACCCTCATGCTCTGCGGCTCCCCTCCTTATATGCCACACGACTACGTCAACATGTGGTTGGACGGCGACCACGTCTATGTGGAGTTCGCTGATCATTTTCGACGCCCAGTAACTCTCTTGCCGATCGAGGTCACAGCCCTCCATTTGGCGTTGACTGCTGCGGCCAGGCCGGGAGAGCACGACGAGGCTGTCAGAACTCGCCTGAGCGAATTGCGACGCAAGATTGAACGTGCCTTGCCTGAGGCTCAAAGAATCTTCTTGGAGCAATCTGAAAGAGTAAGCCTGAGCGATCATCCTGACCGTGGCTCACCTCTTCTTGAGGACATTCGAAACGCCATCAATCGCAAACGAAAAGTTGAAATCGAATACCTTTCTTTTGGTGACAAGAGGATGAAAAAGCGTGTCGTTCATCCCCATGGTATTCTTGTGAAGGACGGCGTGACCTATATTCCTTGTTTTGACGAGAATCGCGGCCGCATTTGTTCCTTCCGCTTGGACCGAATCAATGCCATTCACATGCTCACGGAGTATTTTGCGATGCAACCTGGTTTCAGTGTTGAGGAACACGCACGAGACGGGTTGTGCCGGCCACGGGAGGATGACGAATTCGAGATTCTCCTCGAAGCGAGAGGAGCCACGGGGCGCTATTTGTCTGAGTCTCTTGACCAACGCCAATGGCATTGGCAAAAAAACGACGTCTTAGCCATCAAGTTGCCGACCTCCAGGCCTCACGCTGTCGTCCAGTGGGCAATCAAGAACGGCCCGGATCTCGTTGTCGTCGGGCCACCCGATCTTCGTACCATGGCGATTGAAGCCCTGAAAGAGCTTCGCTGCGAGTATGCCGACTAATCACAAGTCAGATTCGGGTGTTTTTCCTCGCCTCTCGCGGCATTGAAGTCGCGATTATTTCATCTCAAGTCCGGGTCTTTCTTGACGATTTCTCCGATGGATCTGTACTGTCTAGGGAGCCAACCCAAGGAGAATTCTCTTGTCCCGACTGCCAATTCGAACGTTCCTCTTAGTTCTCTTCCTGTGTCAAATATCCGTTCTTGTTCTCGCCCAAACTGAAGACGATGTAGACAATTGGTATGGGCGTGCCGAGAAATTCGCCAGTCGTGGCCAGTGGCGTCGGGCTGCCAACTATTACGCCAAGATCGTTGCTGTAGAAAAGGACGATCCAGAGACCTTTGAGGCATACTTTCTTTCACTTCTCGGTTGCGGCCGTTATGAAGAATTGGGGAAACTGACTGCTACAATGGTCAAGAAACAACCTCGTGACCGCACCTGGTTTCTTCACCGAATGACCTATTTGCGTGCCGTCGGACAGGACGACGAGGCCCTCCGATCCATCGAAGAATTCCTGTCACGGCGCGACAACTTTGATTTCGAGATCAAGTCGCTGCTCGGCCAAATACATCTTGACCACGGTCGCGATAAGCAAGCCAAGGAGATTTTTGATGGGCTCATTGAACGTGCGCGGAAGACGATCATTCGCGAAGCGTCCGATCTCACTGGATTAGGCCGCGCCTATCGTTTCTATTCACACGGTGGCCAAGCAGCCGAAGAAGCTCTCGCCAGTGCCCAGAAGGCCGACAAGAAGTACTTGGAAGCTTACTATCAGTTGGCTCTGGTATATGGGACTCTCAAGGTGCGTCCCACCGACATGAATCGTGAACTCAAGGACGCTTTGAAGCTGCGCCCAAGATGGCTCCGTTTTCTTGCTGGTCAGATTTTGTCCTGCGACTTGCGTCTTGGGCAAGCAGAAGGCGAAAAGCGCAAATTGGTCAAGACGATCTTGAGCATCAATCCGCGCCACCCTGATGCCCTCTA
The DNA here is from genome assembly GCA_024275615.1 of Planctomycetota bacterium. Classification (GTDB taxonomy): domain Bacteria; phylum Planctomycetota; family DRQF01; genus S139-23. The sequence continues at coordinate 16,855 of JAJRYU010000356.1, read as the reverse complement.
TCATCTCGGCATGCGTCAACTCTCAGACGCCAAGTGGATGCAGTCCAAAAAAACATTCGAAAAGGCGATCGACACCAATCCCAATCATCTCCTGGCACTCTCGGGGCTAGGAGCGCTTAAGTTTGTCACCCACGATAGCGAAGGGTGGAAAAAACTGGAACGTAAGGTGCTTTCTTTGGACCCCACTTTTGGTGGTCTTTACCGGATCGTGGCTACTGGGTTGTCAGAACGACGGCGTTGGGATGAGTCCCAAGCAATGATGAAGAAAGCCGTCACCGTGGATGCCAAAGATCCGAACTTGTGGGATGACCTGGCCCGCTATTCTCTCTATGTCGGTGATGAGAAAGAGGGTATTGCCGCACTGAAGGTGGCTTACGACTTGGCAACCTACAACCGAGTGTGGCGAGCCAACATGATGGATGTGATGAAGTTGCTTGAAGAGAAGTACGTCACGGAGAAGTCTAAGCACTTCGTCATCAAACTCCACAAGGATGATGCAGCTCTCCTTAAGAACATCGTCCCCAGTTTTTTCGAGCGATCTTGGGATGAATTTGTCGAACGTTACGGTTTCGAGCCTCGCGTCCCCGTCATTGTCGACGCTTTTCGCAGGCATACAGACTTCTCAGTTCGCACGATGGGAACATCAGGCTTGGGGGCCGTGGGTGTTTGTTTCGGTCCCACCGTGATGATGTTCATTCCCCGCAAGACCCAGAGACCTGTCAACTGGGCTTCTACGGCGCATCATGAGTTAGCTCACGTGTTCACCTTGCAAGCATCCCGGGGTCGTGTACCCAGATGGCTGACTGAGGGTTTGTCCACCTGGGAAGAAGTGCGTCGGAATCCATCGTGGGGAAGAAATATGGAAATCCAGCTCCATGACGCCTACCACAATGGAAAAATTCTCCCCGTCTTGGATTTTGATACCGCATTCTACGGGCCAAGAATTATCTTCGCTTACTACCAAGGGGGACTGGCTTCTCAATTCATTGAAGAGACTTGGGGCATCGAAGCGCTTCGATCAATGCTAACTCTCTACGGTGAGGACAAACTTACGCAAGAAGTTATCCCCAAAGCACTCCATATTTCTCCACATGAATTCGACCAGAAGTTTCTTCGTTTTGTGGAAAACATGTTGAAGCCTCTCAAGCGGATGCCGAGATATGACGCCGATACAATTCGTCGCTGTGAAGCAGAGATCGTCGATGGCAAGAATGTCGTAGAGAATCGCATCAAGGTAGCCTGGGGCCATTTTCGCGCCGGTTCCTTCATCGATACGGATGCCGCCCTGAAACCTCTTCTTGATGAAAAAGTCGATGATCCTCGAATCAAATTGCTCTTGGCACACCGAGCGTGGCGTGGAAAACGTCGAGACGTAGCGAAAAATATTTATGAAGAATTGACTGCGAGCGGTTTCGAAGATTTCGACATGACGGTGCGGCTTGCATTGGCGTACGAAAAAGACGGCAAAGATGGAAAAGCACTTCAGCTTTGGAAGAAAGCCGAGAAACAGAACCCTTGGAGTATTGATCCTAAGCGCAGTCCGTATATTGTGTTGGCCGAGCGCTTCAAAGCAGAGGGCAATCTCGATGCTTGGGCGCAAGAGGTAGAGAAGTACTGTGGGCTCGTTGACGTGGCGGTGAAACCACGGCTCGAGCTGGTAGAGTTCTATCTCAAAAAGGAACGCAACAAGGACGCGATCAGAGTGTTGGCAGAGTGTCTTGACGTCCAGACGTTTAATCCGAAGTTGCGATTCAAATTGGCCGAGATTTTTTTACAAGAAAATCGGTTGACAGAATGTATGACGGAATTGAATTCTGTCTTGTCGTTGAAGCCAGGGCCGAAGGTTGAGTTTGATTCTCGAATGACTCTGGCACGCATACTTTTGAAACTCGACAGACTAGACGATGCGTCGTATCATCTGACTCGCGCCCTTGAGTTGCGCCCTGAAGATGCTGAAGCCAAAAGCCTGTTGAAAAAAGCCGAACGGAACGAAAAATAGATGGTCGATTTGCTTGCCGAAAAAAGTTTTGCCCTCGTCCTCGACGACGTGCGCGAACAAATCGGCGAACAGAGATTTGTCCTGTGGTTTTCCAACTGCAAATTGACTTCCTTGTTTCGCGGTACCTTGACGATCGGCGTGCCCAACGTCTTTTTTCAAGATTGGATCAGTAACCACTACGCGTCCAACATTCGTTACGCCGTCGAACGTGTGCTTGGAATTTCGATGCGTGTGACCATTGTCGTTGATGAAACTCTGCGCAAAGACTTGCAACATCGTATTCAAGACGATTCGTTGAGCGAACTTCTGAGTGAAGATGTCCATGATCGTCGTGACAAGTCGCTGGATGAATTTGTTCGCGTCACCGAAAACGAGACGGCCTATCGCGCTGTTCGCCACTTGGTGAACAACGAGGCGTTCGGCTTCAATCCTCTTTACATCGTAGGTCCGGCTGGTGTTGGCAAGAGTCACTTAGCGTCTAGTTTTCGCAATTTTCGTGGCGGACTTGATCCGGACAAACCGCGAATCCTTGAGATGGACGCTATACGTTTCACAAAGAGCTTCACTCTCTCACTGAAGACCAAGCGGATGGCTGATTTCCGCGCGACATTTGAAAACCTAGATGTTGTCGTTTTTGATGAAGTCCATCGCCTCAAGGGGAAAAAGGCGACGCAGCAAGAGTTCCTGCACCTATTGCGGAAACTGGTTCAGCACCGCGTTCAAGTTATCCTCGTGGCGCGTCATCATCCTCGCGAAATCCACGACATTACTGAAGCGTTCAAGTCCAACTTGATGTCAGGCATGATGGTTTCAGTGGATCCATACTCTACGGCATCTCTAAGTAAGATCGTCACTGCTAATTTGGCAAGACCTCGCGAGTCAACAACGGGCACGAACGCCTTGCGAGAAGCAGCAAGTAGCGACGTGATTCGAACCTTGTCGCGGCATTCGCGGGGTTCGGTCCGAGAATTGTCTTCACAATTACATCGCGCTCACGTGCTTGCGTTTATGAAAGGTGAGCGACTTTCCGGGAAGTTCGTTGAAGATCACTTGGAAGAATTCGGCGTCGACTCTGACATTCGAAGAGAAGTCGGCGGGGTGTTTGACACGATATGTGGCGATTTTGGCATCGAACGTGGTGATCTGATCTCGAAACGCAAGACCAAGTGTTTGGCGCTGCCACGAGCCATCGCCGCCCGAGCCCTTCGAGACTATTTCGGCATGACTTACAAGGAAGTCGGAAGACACATGGGTGGCCGAAGCCACACATCCGTGTACATGATGATCAAGAAACACAGCCCAGTCATTGACTCTGATGCCGAGATTGCGCGTACCATGGAACGCGTAGCTCGCCTTGGAACCATGGCCAATGGCAATCCAAAATGACTTCTTCGTTCGGCCAAGTCGTTGGACACAAGAACGCCAAGTCTTTTTTTTGCGGCATTCAAGAGACCGAACGTATCGCCAGTGGTTTTCTGCTTCATGGAGACAGGGGGCGTGGGAAATTTCTTCTTGCTCGCGCCTTCATTCAACGTCTCTTCTGTGATGACGGAACTGGATGTCTAACATGCCCACCATGCAAACGATTTGACGCGGGTACTCACGGGGACGTACAAGAAGTCACCTTGATGCCCGGCAAGAGCCGAATCTCAATTGACCAACTAAGAGACCTTCGAGAGTGGTTTCATCGGGCGCCTTACGAAGCCAATCGACGTTGTGCCATCGTCGATGAGGCTCACCTCATGGGAGAAGAAGCCCAGAATTCTCTCCTCAAGCTTTTGGAAGAGCCCCCCGCGCACGGCGTCATTATTCTTGTCACTGAGAATCCCCAAGCGCTTCTGGATACCGTCCACTCGCGCCTGCAGACGGTCTATTTGGGGCCTCTCGACCTTGAGGACTTGATGACTGTCTTGCGCGGCAACGTGGAAGCGACGGATGCCGACATGGCAGCTGCCGCGGCGTTGTCAAATGGCAGCCCAGGCGTCGCTGTGGATATCATTCTCGACGAGGGCAGTGGCATGATTAGAGAGGCGGCTTTTCGCCTGTTTGACCTGAAGACACTGCCATTTGGCTACTCAGAGATGGTCAGTGGCGGGCGTCCCACAGGAGCAGAATTGCGGGAAAAGGCGAAACGCATCGTGGAAGTGGCGTTAGAGCTCGTTTCGCAGCAACTGGCGGCCACAGTTCGAGGCGAAAAAGACTCGCCTCCCGTCCCCTCCTTGGCGCCGTGGTCGGTGGATATCTTAGATGACGCACAAAGGTTGCTCCTCGATGCGGCCGGGTCTTTGAGAAGTAATACGTCTCCACGCAGTGTCCTCGAATCTCTGAAGATTCGTATGCATCGCATCATCGGCCAAGCGCGCCGGCAGAAAACTGTCGGTGGCAATCGTTAAGATCAAGGTCGGAGAAAACCATGGTGCCTGATCACAACGAACTATTTCAACAAATGGCAAATGAAGACAAACGTTATCGGCGCGAGGCCTTTGCGTTTACTTTCGAAGCCTTCAATTTCACCATGGAACAGCGGCGTGTCGAGGGTTTTCAAGGCCACATCGATGGCCGGGAGCTATGCGAAGGCATTCGTGAATACGCCGAGAAGTGTTTCGGCTTCCTTACCAAGACTGTTTTTTCCCAGTGGGGCATTACCAGAACAGACGATTTCGGAGAAATTGTCTTTTCAATGATCCGCAAGGGATTGATGAAGAAACAAGAGTCTGATCTCATCGACGATTTCCGTGATGCCTACAAGTTTGACGAAGTCTTCGAGCAATCGTTCATCTCCGACTAACAGCCATAGCTGGGACCGCAGGCGTCCCCGCCTGCATCTTACTTCTTAGACAACTCCCCATCTTCATCCTCTTCTTTGACTGGTTGAGGGATGTCGTTGGCAAAACTGTTGTATTCAGCGAATTCCGAGACTTCTTGCTTCCTTTGTGCCAGCGATTCAAAAATGGCTCGCTGAAGTTGCAAGTCTTCCTGATAATCATTGATCATGGGACGGCCATCGTAGTTGGCCCAAGCTCGACGTAAACGTGCGCGCAAGTAGATGCGTACGTCATCTTTCTTAAGAGGTGTCTTGAGAGACTCGTAGAGCTTGTTGAACTCTGGGTACTGTTGCCATTGTCTTTGGTCTGTGACGACCAACTTTTCGAAGAGTTCCTTTTTGGGGACGATGGTTGCATCGATATACTCTTCAAGTTTCTTGCTCTCCAAGATCTTAGAGATCTCTTCGATTTTCCAACCAGAGAGGCGATCGTTCTTGATGACGACGTCCGGAAGCACGCCACCTTTTTTCTTGATGGTGCCGTCCTTCTTGCGCTCTGTGTTGATGCACTCTCCTTTTGGCAAAAAGTAGTGAGCGATGGTGAGCTTTATCTTTGGCGCCAGGTCATAGCGGTCGTTGTCATTCTTGTCGAAGTAAAGCTCTTCATCGTCCCAACGACCGTTCTTGTTGGTATCTACGAAGTCTTCGCCTTCTGTGTATTTGCCGTCCTTGTTGGCGTCGGTGTATTTTTCGGCTTCGTCCCACTTGTTGTTGCGCCGAGCCCTATCGATGAATAGTTCACCTGGGTCATAGCGTTTGTTGTTGTTCTTATCTTCGAACTTCTCGCCGCGATCGTAAATGCCGTTCTTGCGCGGCTCGTCAGTGAAACGTTCGTCCTCCACCGAGTCAAGGTCCAGGACCCGTTGGACGGTGCCCTTGCCGAATGTGCGCTCGCCGACCAACTTAGCCCGACCGTGGTCACGCATGGCGCCGCTGACGATTTCACTGGCGCTGGCGGACAGGCCATTCACCAAGACGACCAATGGCAAGTCTCGCTGATTGTCGTCGGGCTCGCTGCGTTCGTAACGCCGATCGACGATGCCCTTACGCCCTTGCCAATAGCAAACGACTTTCTTGCCCTTGAGGAATTTGCCGGCCAAGGATCTTGCGGTTGACAGATAGCCACCGCCATTGTTGCGAAGATCCAAGAGCAGAGATTTCATTCCCTTGCTTTCAAGCTCCTGCAATGCGCTTTCCATTTCGTCAGCTGTCCGAGCGCCGAAAGTGAGCACTCGCACAAAACCGATGTCACCTGGAAGCATGCCTGAGACAACTGTGGGAATGCGAATAGTGGCGCGGATGATCTCGAAGGTGCGTGTCTTTTCCCAGCCCTTGCGGTAGATTTCAATCTTGACTGGAGTACCAGCTGGGCCCTTGAGGCGATTGGTGATTTCTTCGACTTGCCGTCCTTTTGCATCCCAGCCGTCGACCTTGATGACCTTGTCGCCTGGTTCCAATTGTGCCTTGTAGGCTGGACCGCCAAACATGGGTTGTGTCAAGATCAATCGTTTGTCTTTGTCGTCAAGTTGGACGTACGAACCAATTCCGGAATAAGTCGGATTCAGGTCGTAATTCCAAGCTTTCAATTCGTCACCAGTCAGGAGGGTTGAGTGAGGGTCCATCGAGCGCAACATGCCACGCGCCGCCGCCTCTTCTAGATGCCCTTCAAGTTCAAGGTCTTTCCAATGCTGGAATTCAACCTCGGCATGAATGACTTTGATTTTTCGTTTGACCTCTTCAATGAGACCGGGTTTCTTGCTCTTGCGGCTTTCGTCTTTGGCGGCTTTTAGCTCAAGATATCGGAGTTGCTTGTAGATTCTTGCCAGCCGCCCTTGTTCGGTGGGCTCGTCTTCCATCCTATTGAGGAAGGGGAGAGCGCTTTCGTAGTCGCCAACTTCCGCGAGGGCTAATGCGGCGGTATTGGCAATGCTACTTGAAGAAGACTTGAGTGCTTTCTCGAGTTCACTTTGGGCTTGAATGCGGTGAGCGGAGGAGAGTACCCAGACGCCCTTGAGTAAATGAATGCGAGTCACCGGGTCAAAGATCTGCGCCCGAGATTCCCAAAGTTCGGCGCCGGCTTCAGAAATCGCAGCCTGGACAAACAGGTCGATGACACTGCGTCGCAGGGTTTCATTCTTGGATTTGGCCAGCAACTCCAAAAGGGTTCGCGAAGCATCTTCTTCATTTCCTTGGAGCAGGAGAGCCCGAGCACACCCCAGACGCACGTTCTCGTTCGGTGATCTGAGTCCATCCTCCAAGGATACAACGGCCTTCTCACCCAGATCGAAAAGTCTCGTGGATCTTGACCAGATTCCTGGGATGTCAGATTTTGCCAATTGAGCCACGAGGGCTTCGGGCGATTCTTCTTGGGCGCTCAGGGGGCCGCCGAAGCTCAACGCGAAGAGTGAAATGAGGCCAAGTGAGATTGAAATGGTCTTGAAGTGACCCCGGATTACTGCGAGTTTCCGCATCGGAACTCCTTGAGGCGATTTGTGTTGCGATACTCCAAACTAATTGGAGCGGTCCATTTCAGCAAGTTGATTCAGACAAGTCGTTGCTGGGTGAGGACACTATTTTCCCTATTCCTATTACGGATGATTCGACACACGGGATAAACCTAAAGTGCCAGAGTAGGGCTAGTTCTTGCCCAGCCCGCCGATTTTCTGGTCCAGAAAGCACCGCGAGGCCCCTGGATCACGTGTGAACGACCACTGCTACTAACGTCTAGAAGGCGTTTTTCCTCCAGTTTCATTCCCGGATTTTACCACTCCTGCGGGATATCTCGATTTTCTCGCAAATTGTGGGAGCGTGTTTACGCCCGTTTGAGCAGCGCCTTGACACTTTTGGAGTCAGCAGTCGGATTGACTTGCTTTAAGATGACAAGTGAGGGGAATACCTCATTCAGTTCTTCCGAGCGCAGCCAATAGCGCGGTATGGGCTTTTCGGTTTCGTAGCTAAGAGGAGAGCGAATTTCCAAAGCCAGGAGGCCGCCGGGGCGTAAGGACTGTGCCAATCCGTCGAGGAGCTCGCGATTGAGATAGTGGACCATGATCACCAGATCAAAAGAGTTCTTTGGCGGCTCCCAATCGTCGAGATCTTTGATCATCGTTTCGAGGTTGGGCGGAGAACAGGGAGCATGAAGAAAAGCTTCTTTGGCCACATCAATTGCCAAAACATGGTGTCCTGCATCTGCCAGCTCCTTGCAATTCCTCAAGATTCCACAGCCAACATCAAGGATTTCGGCCGTTTCCGGCAGGAGAGGTGTCGCCCAATCTACGGTCACAGAGCGTGGACCTTCGAAATGAGATTGAAATCGCCCCTCTTCGTAGGCTTTGTTCCACTTGTATTTTTCTTCTTCACTCATGCCGCTAAGCTATTCCCTATAATTCTGAAACCGAGCCACGGGCCCGCATTATTCATGCCCTTGCGGCCATCACTCACTTGATAGCTTGGCAACGGTACCGTAAAGAAGACCATGCTCAATCCTGCGGAATTGCAAATTGAACTTTTTTGTCGAGGTCTTCAAATCGCCCCCAGTTGCGATTTGCTCCAAGACGCTCGACATGTTGCGCGCACCCGGGCTGGTTTGGGTTCTGGGCTTGAGCTGGTGATTCCTGGTGATTTGAAGGACCTTTGGCTCAACGTTCCTGTTGAAGAAGACTTCGTTGATGACACCCCGTTTGTCTTGGAAAAGAGAAACGGAGCCTATCTCGTTACCGACAACAAGGATAAGGGGGCGTACCAGGTTGTCGTGCCTGGGGAGCCGAAGTGGTACGACGAAGAGACTTCCTCCGGTATTAAGATGGCGCAGATCGGTGTCCTTCAAGGCACCTACCTTGGCATTTATGTCTCCAATTCATGCATGTATTGGTATGGCAACGAGCCCAATAACTGCAAGTTTTGCACGACCGGGGCTAATGTCGGCGTCAATGAGGTCGTCGAGAAGGCAATCGACGATGTCGTCGAGGTCGCTTTGCGGGCCAAGCAAGAGTCCGGCGTCACCTTTTGCCACTTCAATACAGGGTATCAAAATGGCAGGGGTTTGGAGCAGCTTGCGCCTTATGTCAAGGCCATCAAGGAGAAAGTTGGGCTTCTGACCGGCATTCAATGCGTCCCAGTAAGCGAGAAAGAACATTGGCAGTACGATGCCATGCTTGATCTCGGTGCCGATCACTTTTCCTTCTGCTACGAATTTCACAACCCTGAGTATTTCGCCAAGTATCTTCCTGGCAAAGAGGCCACGGTGGGGCAGACGGCGTTCTTTCGCTCCTTGGAATATTGCCAAGGAAAAATGCCGAAGGGCGCGTGTTCAGGCGAGATCATTGCTGGCGTTGAGCCGATCGAAGATACATTACGTGCCATCGACTACATTACCGGAGTGGGGGCTTTCCCGACCGTGTGTATTTTTCGTCCAGTGATTGGATCGGACATGGAGGATCATCCGTCTCCTGAATACACGGAAATGCGCCGCGTCATGGAATACATGTATCGTGCGTGTCGGCAAGCCGGAATCCCCATGGGGCTTGCACCCAATATCGAAGTCTCCCTCATTGTCAATCCGGATGACGCCAAATATCTGGTCCCAAGAGATCTCAGTTTCAAACTACATCAACTGAAAATGCGTCTGCTCAAGAAACTTGCTGCGGTCAAATTTCGAAGAGAACTACGCCCCCGCAAAGTTTCAGGTGACACTGCCGTGTGGAAACTAAGACGCGGCCAAGAGGATCAGCATCATGTCTGAGACGAGAAAGTTTCTTGCCAGACAAGACTCTGATCTCCGCTCGATACTGCAGGGGTTCCTCGAACAAATCGACGAGTGGGATCCCAAACTCGAAGTGACTTGGCGCCGTTCCGGATTCGAAGTACGGATCGCGGCAGACAAGAACAATCCGGCTGGTCGGCCACGACTTTTTGTTTTCAATGAGGGCGCCGACAAAGTCTTCGCGTTTTTCTACAAGCCATCCAGATTGTCTTTTTCCAAGGATCGTTTCGCCTACGGGCTTCTCGCACTTCATCGAGGGACGTCTGACATGGTCATCGATAGCTTGACCGCAGGGTTGGTGTATCTCGCCCATGACTTCAAACCATCTCATCGCCCAGAAAAACTCGGTCGTACGATTCATGTGACAATCCCCCGAGATTGAGCGTTCTTGCACTTTCGGCCACTTGCGTTGACAAGTCGCGAACCTCTCTTGTTTCTTGTTCCCGCTAAACGGCTATCTAGCCTCATCTTAGAAAACTCAGAGTTTTGTAGTATCACGGCCCCAATCTTGCTCTATTCAAGTCATGAAGAACTCAATCCATCGGCTCCTTGTTTCCTTACTTGTCTTTGCAGTGACTACCGTCGTGGTCCATGCCGATGAGATCCATCTCAAAGATGGCCGTCGCATCACCGGGCAGGTTCGCAGCGAAAAGAATGGCAAAGTCACGATCGAGCGGACCTACGGCATGTTGACGATCGACAAATCGGACGTCGTCAAAATAGTACGTCAAAATAACGATGTCTTTGACCGTTTTGACATGCTCAACAGCAGAGCTGCAGAGGATTCTGGGAAGATTCTTCAGCTTGCCAGTTGGTGCAAAAAGAATGGCCTGACTTTTCGGATGCGGGAAGCGGCCAAGAAACTCATTGCCGTGGATAAGGATCACGCGGGAGCCCACAAACTGCTAAGCCAAGTCAAGTTTGGGAATAAGTGGGTGGCTCGTTCTAAAGCCTTTTCGAAAGCAGGTCGCATACGCCACAAAGGCAGTTGGTTAAGTGCAAAAGACTCTCTGCGACTGCGCGAAGCAAAGCGGGAGAAAGCAAGAGTCAAACGGCTGCAGCGGCGGATGAATTCCTATGTTCGCAGAATCTACTCGGCCAATGCCAAGACAAGTGAGAAGGCGTATGTTCAGCTTCTCAGTTTCGCCAAGAAAGAGAAGGTCAAAGGACTGCGTCCCCTAGCGGCGCGGTTCTATCGTGACGCTGCGGCCAAGCGGCAAGTCCTTGCCAGCGCGACTGTCACGACGCGGTATCAGCAAGCATCCTTGACCAGAATGCGCGAACGCACACTTGGTTTGGGGAACGGCGGAGGAGTGCGAATTCAATTGCCAGAAACTCGCCGGATTGGCATCGGAACGACGGTTGGAGTGCCACTCAGGTAAGACACTGAAATTACGCAGATAGAAACTCGATAGGAGCGAGTCCAAGCTCACATCACTTCTCGATCCAATCCGCGAAACTGCATGGCTTCCAAAAGATGCGCATCGCTAACCAAGGTGTTTCCTTCAAGATCAGCGATGCTCCTTGCCACGCGCAAGATTCGCACGAAAGCTCGTCCTGAAAAATCCAGCTGTTCCATTTTTTCGGCGAGCATCTCGCGGCGCTGTGCGCTCAAGTCGCAATAGCGCTCCAGCGTCTTACTGTTCAACCTGGAATTGCTGACATGCGGATCCTTGTCTGAACGCTTCATCGCGAGATCTTGAGCCCTTTGAACCGCTCGGGCCAGTCTCTTCGTACTGGCACCCAGCTTCAAACTGAGCAGTTCCTTGGGATCAACGCGCCTGACTGGCAAATGGATGTCAAAGCGGTCCAACAGAGGGCCGGAGATCCGCGCGCGATATCGTTTCACCGCAACCAAACTGCAAGTGCAGCGCCCCTTGGAATCACCAAAATATCCGCAAGGACAGGGATTCATGGCAGCGATCAACATGAAGTCGGCGGGAAACGTGCGAAACCCCCGACTTCGTGAGATTGTGACTTGCTGATCTTCCAAAGGTTGCCGAAGGACCTCCAACACGTCTCTGCCGAATTCCGGTAACTCATCAAGAAAGAGAACTCCGCGATGCGCTAAGCTCACTTCGCCGGGGCGAGGATGAACACCGCCGCCAACCAAAGCCTGACGGCTTGCAGTGTGGTGGGGGGCACGGAAAGGCGCCAAAAAGAGTTGTTTATTTCTGGGCATGCCCAGGGCGGCGTGGACCGCTGCTGATTCCAAGGCATGCTCCAAACCAAGAGGGGGTAGGATGCCGGGAAGAGCACGAGCCAACATTGTCTTCCCGGAACCAGGCGGGCCTACCATGAGGATGTTATGGCCACCAACGGCGGCAATTGTGAGGGCACGTTTGGCCAATTCTTGTCCCTTGACAGCGGCCAAATCTACACCCGACACAGGATGTGCGGCCGGTTTTGGTGTGCGTCCCATTTGTGTTGGTTGGGTTCTTTGGCCAGACAATACCATGAGTGCCTCGCCAATATCTTCGACGCCAAAGATCGGCAAACCGTCGACGATGGCTGCTTCATGAACGACGGCGTTGGGAATAATGAGTCCTTTCGCTGCCACTTGTTTGGCCAAAATGGCTGTTGGCAACGTGGCGATCAGTCCTGTTGCTCGGCCGGAAAGGCTGATTTCTCCAGCGATGATAAAATTCTGGGCGAATCTGAGAGGTCGGTTGGTATTAGCGGCCACGTAAGCCACCGCCATGGCCAAATCGAGAGCGGTACCTTCCTTGCGCAACGTCGCCGGCGCCAAGTTGATCAGTGTTTTTTTACTGTCGAAAACACCAAATCTACGTGCTGCTCTGGCCACTCTCATGCGAGATTCTCTGATGGCCGTGTCGGGCAGCCCGATGACGTCAATGCCAGCGCCATCACCATAGACTGTAGCTTCGACTTGCACGAGCTTTGCGGAGATGCCGTCGAGTGCCGCTGAGCGTATCTGAACGACGTCAGGGGTCTTTGTTTGTGCAAGATCGAGCATGACACTGGCCTTGACGCCAACCCTGGGCTCGTGGACCGACAAATCCCTGGGAATTGACGATGGCAGAGAACTTGAAGAAAGCGAGCTCAAGCTACCTTTGAACGTGGAGCTCATTTGAGGGAGAATACATGAACAAGCCTGGAGGAGAGATTCATGAGCACAAATCAGAGCCAAGAGGGATTCAGTCACTTCGATGCCGAAGGCAAAGTCCGCATGGTGGACGTCGGCGACAAGGCCATCACGAATCGCCTGGCTCGTGCCCAGAGTCTTGTTCGCATGGATGGCAGCACCTTGGCGTCGATTCGCGACGGCACGATTCCCAAAGGTGCGGTGCTATCGACTGCGCGCCTAGCCGGCATCATGGCAGCCAAGAAAACCTCTGATTTGATTCCTCTTTGCCACCCCTTGGCGCTGACCAAGGTTGAGATCGAATTTGATTTTGTCGACGATGAAACTCTGGTCATCAGATCGTTGGTGCGCGTTCTTGGTCAGACAGGGGTGGAGATGGAAGCGCTCACCGCAGCCAGTGTTGCCGCCCTTACGGTCTATGACATGTGCAAGGCTGTGGACCGGGGCATGGTCATTCTCGAAACCGCCTTGGTGCACAAAAGTGGCGGTAAGAGCGGCACGTTCGACCGGGTGGAGCAGCCGTGAAGGCCTATCGGGTTGCCGTTGTCGGCGCCACCGGAGCTGTTGGCCGAGAGATCATCTCTTGTCTCGCCAAGTCCGACATCGTCGTCGCGGAGTTAGAACTCTTTGCGAGCCCCAAGAGCGCCGGGCAACAACTCACGGTGAACGGCCAAGATTGGCAAGTTCAGACGGTCGGCCCGGAAGGGTTTGGCGCCGCAGACATTGTCTTTTTAGCAACCGATTCTGAGTTGAGTCTAGAATTGGCTCCCATGGCGCTTAAGGGCGGAGCAGTTGTCATCGACAACTCCAGCGCCTTTCGCCACGACGACAAGGTGTCTTTGGTTGTGCCTGAAATCAACGGTGGAGCGATTCCCCAGGGACCATCGATCATCGCCAATCCCAATTGCTCGACCATTATTTCATTGCTTGCTGTTGGTCCGCTGGCACAAAAGTTTGGCGTCCGAAGGATCATCGCCTCGACCTATCAAGCCGTTAGTGGTGCCGGTCAAGCCGGACTAGAGGAATTGGAACGTTCGCAAGCCGCCATTCAGAAGAACGATTTGCAAGCCTCGGAGGTCTTTTCCGCGCCGATAGCTGAAAACCTGATTCCTTGGATCGGCAAGGAAACGGCCGATGGCTGGACCGACGAGGAAGAGAAAATGGAGCGGGAATCTCGTAAGATATTGGAAAACAATGATTTACGAGTTGTTTGTACCTGTGTCAGAGTGGCTGTAAGACGGGCTCATTCAATCTCCCTCCACATCGAACTGAGGCAAGAAGTGACCAGGGAGGATGTTCTTTCATGCTGGAATGATGCCCTTGGAGTCAGTTTTCTTGAAGACACAGTGGTTCCTTCGGCTCTACATCCCCGGGCTGTCGAAGGGGAAAACGAAGTGCGCTGCGGCCGATTACGACAAACCGACTCCTGTGGTCGAGAATGGGCCTTTTTTGTCATTGGCGACCAATTGTTGAAGGGCGCGGCGCTGAATGCCGTACAAATTGCAGAACGCTGGGTTCGGACCCGAGAAAATCGCTCTGGGAAGTGAAGGTTTCTTCGATTTCCAGATCCATGAAACAGCCGCAAGAGCGCTCCTGAGCCGATGATCGGGCTGATCGCCATGACAAAGCCTAAACCGTCGTGGAAAATGGGGTTATCGGGCTTGAATGTTCGCAAGGAGCGTGTTTCGATGGGCCCGGGCGCAAGGTTGTGCTGGGTTTTTCTTAATCTTGGATGAAGGTCGGGAGTGACCATGGATCTTGAGGAACTGCAGAAGCTCGTTGAGCTCATGAACTCAAATGACCTGGTCGAGGTCGAGTTGGAAGACGATGGCAAGAAGATTCGGCTGACCAAAGCCGGGGCGAACCAGCCAACGATGTCGATTCAACCTTCCCCGATGATGTCAATGCCTACGGCTGGCTCTGCACTCTCACCAAGTGCCGTGCCAGGTTCCGCCGATGCGGTTGAAGGCCATTCTGTGACCTTCAATTCCCCCATGGTTGGAACCTTCTATTCGTCTCCCTCTCCGGCCGCTGACGCTTTCGTCAAGGTGGGCGACAAGGTAGGCGCCAGCTCGGTTCTTTGCATTATTGAAGCCATGAAAGTGATGAACGAAATCACTGCCGACATGGACGGCGAAATCTTGGAAGCCCTCGTGGGCAACGGTGAAGCCGTGGAATTCGGTCAACCTCTTTTCACAATTAAGCCGCGCTGACAGGAAATCTTCCCCGATGTTCAATCGCGTATTGATTGCGAACCGCGGCGAGATCGCCCTTCGAATTATCCGAGCCCTTAAAGAAATGGGTATCGAGACTGTGGCTGTCTATTCGGAAGCGGACGAAGACGCACTCTATCGTCGTTATGCCGACGAGACCATCTGTATTGGCCCTGCTCCCAGTGCAAAGTCCTACTTGGACATACCGCGCATTATCGCTGCTGCTGAAGTGGCCAATGTGGACGCCATTCATCCCGGTTATGGCTTTTTGTCAGAAAACTCAGATTTCGCCGAAATCTGTCGTGACTGCAAGATCGGCTTTATCGGACCGTCACCGGAAACGATCGCGGAAGTTGGCGACAAGGCTAGGGCCAAAGAAATGGCACGTGCGGCCAATGTGCCGGTTATTCCCGGCAGCCAAGGCATTCTAAGAGACGACGCTGATGCCATCGCCTTGGCAGCAGAAATTGGCTACCCAGTCATGGTGAAGGCATCTGCCGGTGGCGGTGGCCGAGGCATGCGCATGGCCAACAGTGAGTTGGTACTACCACGAGAAATGCAGGCAGCCAGTGCTGAGGCCGAAGCAGCGTTTGGCAATGGCGATCTCTACCTTGAGAAGTTCATCGAACGCCCACGACACGTCGAAGTCCAGATTCTTGCCGACAACTATGGCAATGTTGTTCATCTAGGTGAACGCGATTGTTCGACCCAAAGGCGTCACCAAAAATTGATCGAAGAGTCGCCTTGCCCCGTGATCGACCCAGACCTGCGTCAGCGGATGGGAGAGGCGGCGGTGCGTTTGGCGAAAGCATCCAACTACGTCAATGCTGGCACTGTTGAATTTCTCTTGGACTCTCATGGCGACTTCTATTTCATGGAGCTAAATAGTCGCCTTCAAGTGGAACATCCAGTCACAGAAGCCGTGACTGGTATTGACTTGGTAAAGGAACAAGTCCGCATTGCCGCGGGTGAAGAGCTGAGTTTTACTCAAGATGACGTCACAATTTCTGGCCATGCCATAGAATGTCGCATCAACGCAGAAGATCCGGACAACAATTTCCGGCCATCGCCTGGAAGAGTTGGCCTCTATGTCGCCTCCAGCGGCCCTGGGGTCCGTGTTGACTCCCATCTGTTCTCCGGTTATTCGATTCCGTCTCATTATGATTCCATGGTTGGCAAGGTCATTGTCCATCGTTCAACGAGGGAAGAAGCGATTGCGACCATGCAGCGTGCTCTCTCAGAGATGATTATTGAGGGGATCCATACGACGATACCTCTCCACCAACGTATCCTCCGTCATGGTGATTTTAGAGCTGGAATGATTGACACGGGCTTCATCGACCAGTTTCTTGGCTGAGAACCAGGATGGGGCCAATCATGATACCAGTTCGTTTGCCGACGATATTCCGCCGCAAATGTTGTTTCACCGTGACTCCAACGAAATGAATGACAAGATCTGAGCCTGATTCGGTCGAAGAGTCTTCCGAATCTGCCGGTTTTGACCGCTAGGTCCGTATCATTGTTGTGGGTAATCATGCGCGTGTGATGTGCAGATCGGGTGTCGAGTTGAGTCCTCGCTCGCGACGCCTATAATCATCGCCGTGACCCGCCGCAATCGCCGTGTAATTCGAGGTTTAGCACATGGAACGTGTTTTGATCACCGGCGGAGCCGGTTTCTTGGGCTCCCACCTGTGTGATCTATTTATCAGCCGGGGTTTTGATGTTGTCTGTATGGACAACCTCATCACCGGGAATATGGACAACGTGGCTCATTTGATGGGCCATGCTCGATTCCGTTTCGTGCATCACGATGTGACGAATTTTGTCTATGTGGATGGTGACCTCGACTACATTCTCCATTTTGCCTCTCCGGCGAGTCCATTGGACTACCTTGAGTTGCCCATCCAGACCCTCAAGGTCGGGAGTTTGGGAACTCACAAGGTTCTCGGTT
>JAJRYU010000355.1 GCA_024275615.1 Planctomycetota bacterium | reverse complement strand
ATGTTGGCGGTAGTTTTAAGCTCAGCAGTATCGGCCACACAGCTGGCATCAGACAGACTTTCGACTTCGGACTCACTTTGGGATATCTCTTCCGCGTTCAAGATCAAGAACTCATCGAGGGGACGGTTCTGGACGCTGCCTTCGAGAGTTTTACTGCTCATTCATTCCGCGCGACATTCCGCTGGGGCAAGCTGGAAACACGAGCGAGCTACGAGACTTTTGATTCGAATATCACCGAGAATGAGTCGATTCGAGCTGGTATCGCCTATGTACACGCCTTCGACTTTGGTGGCCGCATCACGGCCAACGCCGACTGGAACAAGAGAACTGAAGTTCGGCCTGCCACACGTGAGACGACATATTTCTCATTCGGATCGCAGTATCGACAACGGTTTTTCGGCAACCTTGACCTCAACCTCGGCGCCCGATGGCGTCTCGGGTTGGATGACGTCTCAGGAGACACGCAGGGCATAAACATTGATGCAAATGTCATTTGGACCCAAGGACAAACAGAAATTCGCGGTTCTTTCCTCTACAATCAACTGACGGGAGACTTCTCGGACAATGAGTCGTCGACGATCTTGCTCCAGATTCGGAGAACTTTTTGATGAAGTATCGCAGGCCGGCCTTCAGCGGACATGTCCTTCTCCTAGCCGTCTGGGCCATGAGCCTGCTTGCCGGTTGTTCACATACGAGCAAGCCACTGTTTGCGCCCAACGGCAATGGACCGGTCTGGCCGAGTCCTCCTGAGCAGCCACGCATCCGTTACGTCGGCGAGCTGCGCGGTGCCGACGACATGGAATCTGACTCTGGAAACCTCGGTGACTTCTTCGCCGCCATATTCGGAGAAACCGAAAAAGTCGAACTCGTTGGCCCTCGCTCGGTTGTGCATCCTCATGGCAGCGATGTCGTTTGGATCGGTGACACGGGTGCACATTGCTTGCACCAGTTTGATCTCAAAAATCACAAGTATCGCCGTATCATCAAGATCAATGGCGCCGATGTCTTGAGTCCAGTCAGCTTGGCAGAAGGACCGAATGGGAGCATCTTTGTCTGTGACTCCCTGGCTGGCACGATCACCCAGATAGACATCGACGACGGGGATTTTCTCCGCGAGGTTCTTGTCCCTGCTGATATCCTCCGGCCAGTGGGGGTTGCATTCGATGCGACAACTGGGAGCATTTTCGTTGTCGATGCTGTCGCTCACGATGTCAAAGTGCTGAATCTGGACGGCAAGCTAATAAGAACCATTGGCAAGCGCGGTACTGGACCAGGTGAATTCAACTACCCGAGTGCGATCACTTGGGATTCCCAGTTGATTTGGATCGCTGATTCAGGCAACCATCGTGTGCAAGGATTAACCGCATTCGGAGAATTCGTTTCGTCCATTGGCCAAGCCGGAGACGCCCCAGGAGACTTGGCGTTGCCGAAATCAGTAGCGATCGACAAGGGCGGACACATCTACGTTGTTGATGCCCGCTTCGAGAATATCCAAGTGTTCGATCGCCAAGGCAACCTGCTCTTGGCCATAGGAGAGGAAGGAACTGGGCCTGGTCAATTCTGGCTTCCAGGGGCCATCTTCATTGACACAAACGACTGGCTCTGGGTTTGCGATCCTTACAACAAACGAGTCCAAGTATTTCGCTATTTGCAACCTGACGCGCCCAAATCCCAGACACCCAAGAAGCCAGATCTGAGCCTTGACAACCATGGGTGATATGACGCAAGAAGAACAGGAAAGCAGCAATCTAACCCAGAGAATCAATGTCGTGGACATCACCGAAGAGGAGAATAGCCGTGGAATGGAGGCAAAGATTGCCGTTTCCCAGTTTTGCAAACTGGATCGACTCGATTGCCAACAAAACCCCCTTGGCATGCCTTGTTTGGCGCAAAGGTTGCTTTGACAAGGTCAAAGCCAAGAGCATCGGAACCACGGTGATGAACGAGAAAACAAATCGACGGCTGCTCAGTATCTCCATGGTGATCGTGGCTGTCTGCGCAGCAACCGCTCAAATCACTTCTGGGCAGCAACGGGTTAAGGACACAGTCCACAACCTCAGTGTCAGCGGCACCGGCGTTATCAATTCCCCCACCGAGCAAGAGGTCTGCGTATTTTGCCATGCACCCCACAACACAAACGGTGCGAATCCGCTTTGGAATCGTCAAACTCCGGCCACGAGTTACTCGATCTACTCATCTTCGACACTCGATTCGCAGCCGGGCCAACCCACAGGCTCAAGCAAACTCTGCCTAAGCTGCCATGATGGGACGATCGCGCTGGGTGACGTGCTTTCGCGAGCGCAGCCGATCCCGGTCTCAGGAGGAGGAGTCATTCCTCCCGGACACACGAATTTGGGGACTGACCTCTCGAACGATCACCCGGTCAGCTTTCTCTACTCCAGTTCGTTATCAAACGCCGATTCTAAAATTGTCGCCCCGAGTAGTTTGCCTCTGGGTTTCAGGCTCGACTCGAATTCAGAACTACAATGCACGACTTGCCACGATCCGCATCAGAACAGCAACGGCAAGTTCCTCGTTCGAACACCTCAATTTGGTGACCTATGCTCGAGTTGTCACGCACGACCGGCTTGGTCAGCCTCTTCTCACGCGACATCGTCCAAATCGGTTCTGGGAGTGACAGGATCTTTGCCATTCTCTACCGTTGCCGAGAATTCATGCCAGAGTTGCCACCAAGTCCACGGTGCCCCGGGCCATGAGAGGCTGCTCAGGAATGCCGCAGAAGAAGCCAACTGCCTCAACTGCCATGGTGGACAAGTGGCGACTCAAAACATCCAGAGTGTCATCAACAAGACAGTGCGCCATGATCCCACGGCATACTTGGGCATACATGACGCTGCAGAATCGAATCACGCCACAAACCCCCATGTTGAATGCTCAGATTGCCACAATCCGCACGCCGTTGAATCGCCGTCTATGCAAAGCAGTTTCGTCCCCATTGGTGCGACAATGAAGAGAGTGAAGGGCGTGACAATATCCGGTTCGGTCATTGCTGAATCGAACTACGAATTCGAAGTCTGTTTTCGTTGCCATGGCGATACCGCGGTCCAAATACCGACGACTATTCCCAGGCTCGCGCCATCGACTAATCTACGCTTGGACTTCAATACGGGTAATGCCAGCTTTCACCCGGTCGTCACCGGTCTTTCCGGCATATCGGTTCCAAGCTTAAAGCCTGGCATTCCCTCAGGCTCTCAGATCCGCTGCACCGATTGCCACAACAATGACCAGTCGCGTCGATTCGGAGGTACGGGCCCCGATGGTCCTCATGGTTCAACATTCGACTTTATGCTCAGGGACAACTACACAACCACCAGCCCCAACGTCGAGTCCACTTACCAGTACGCTTTGTGTTACAACTGCCATGATCGGCAGAGCATCTTGAGCGACGTCAGTTTCAAGGAACACAAAAAGCACTTGAACGAAGATGTTGCCTGTTCAGCTTGTCATGATCCTCACGGAGTCAGTGGCACGACGGTGACAGGCTCGTCCCACACACATCTCATCAACTTTGACACGCGTTACGTCTTTCCCAACCCAAACAACGGACAACTCAAGTTTGTCGATCAGGGTTTCCGTAAAGGAAGCTGCACCTTGCTCTGCCACGGCGAAAAACACAATAACGAGAACTATTGAGCCAT
>JAJRYU010000029.1 GCA_024275615.1 Planctomycetota bacterium | reverse complement strand
TGAAAAGCGCAAGGAAGAACTGCGCGGGCAAATGGACGATGTTAAGTCCACCAAGTTGCCCGTCACTTTGGTCGAAGGCGACGCCGAGAAAGACTATTCTCTCGATTTCTCTGAGATTACTGCACGACTCGACACCTTCAAGGCGAGGAAGTCTGTCCTTGATCGTAGAAGAGGTCGTTTGAGTAAACCGACTAGTTTGCTGCAAAAAGAGCTTGACGCTTTCGTCGTCAAGAATCTTGATGGTCCCTTGCCAGCCAGTATCAAGAAATTGCAGGAGAAGACCGAAAAGGGGCTTCTCGGATCGGAAGGCAAAGGTGTCAACGACATCCTTCAAATTCACATCGGTGAATTCGATTGGGTAGATCGTTGCGAGAGCTGTCATGCGGGAACCCGCGAGCCTGTCAGCATGCAGACTTGGGACATCAACGAATCAACGCCTGGTGATGAGCCGCTCGAAAATGCCAAGGTCTACACCACCCACCCTCATAAGGGGTTGTTGGAGATTCACGATCCCACTCGATTCGGTTGCTCAATGTGTCACAATGGCAACGGCCGGTCGGTGACATCAGAGCATCTGGCTCACGGCATGAACCACCATTGGCTGTTCCCGCTAACCCAACGAAATCCAGAAGAAGTTGAAAAGGTGATGGGCAGCTTCGAAGCTGGCTGCATCCAATGTCACAAGGATGACATCTACCTCAACTATACGCCGTCGCCATTCGTCGAGACTGACGAAAAAGGCCATGCTGTCCGTGACGAAAAGGGCAAACTGGTTGAGCATGAGCGGGTGTCAGCTTTCAACGAAGCACGAAACTTGTTTCAATTCAAGGGTTGCTGGGGTTGTCACCGCTACGAAGGCATTGACACGCAACCGGAGAACATGCTGAAGATCGATAGCGAGCTGTTAGGCTTGGGCGGCAAAGAAGAGACGTTACTCGTCGCACAGCGCATCGAGCGCGATCCTGTCGCCAAGCGCAAGATCAACATGCAGCTGTCAGGCGTCAAGACCCGGCGGGATGAGTTGGTTGCCCAGCGTTCGGACCTTGAGAAGGAGCGCCAAAAAGTGGGCCCCAATCTCAAGAATCTGAAGAGCAAGATCCGACCGGATTGGCTCCTGCCGTGGTTGTTGAATCCCAGGGAGTTCCGACCAACCACAAAGATGCCGCGTTTCTTCATGAATTTGCCTGAAGCGCAAGCCAAAGAACACGCCATGAAGATCGCTGCCTACCTTTGGCAGCAATCAGACAAGCGCGATGATATTGGCAGCTTTGCTATGGGCGATGTTGCCAAGGGAGAAGCCTTGTTCAAGCAGCGTGGTTGCTTGGGTTGCCATACAATTGACGACAAGGGCACAACGATCGGTGACGGTTTCGGTACAGATCTTTCCTTTGTCGGTGACAAAGTTGAATACAATTTCTTGGTCCATTGGATCATGGAACCAGACAATGGAGTCATGCCCAACTTGCGTCTGTCTGAAGAGGATGCTCGGAACGTTGCTACTTTCTTGAAGAGCAAGACAGGCTCCGGAGTTAGCTTCGAAGTCGTTGCCAAGTTGAACGACAAAGAATTCGCCGCCGATGGCAAGAAACTAGTTTCCAACTACGGTTGCGCTGGTTGTCATGAAATCAAAGGCCACGAGACTGAAGGTCGTATTGGTACCGATTTGACCAAGGAAGGCTCCAAACCAAAAGAACGACTCGACTTTGGACGCTTGGAGCACGGCTTCAAACGCGCTCATCGCTATACTCACAAAGCGTTCTTTGAGGAGAAACTGCGGAATCCAGGAGTGTTTGGCAAGGGCAAGGAATACGAAGATCCCAATGGTCTTGATCGTTTGAAGATGCCGAATTTTGGCCTCAGCGAACGAGAAATCACCGCTCTCTCGACCTTGCTTTTGGGCAGCGTTGAGACTGAGATTCCTGAAGAGTTCCGTTACAACCCAGATGAGCGCGGCCAAGCGATTCAAAAAGGTTGGTGGGTCGTCAAGAAGTACAATTGCATCGGTTGCCACCAGATCGAAGCCGGAGTTGAGCCCGATCTCTGGGCCTTGCCACAGTATCTTGGCAAGAATGATGATGGCTCCAAGCGCTCTGATCGTCGGCCACCTTCGCTTTTGGGAATCGGCTTCAGGACCAATCCGAAATGGTTGGCTGATTTCTTGCGCAACCCCACTCAGACTCAAGCCAAACTACATGGCAACGGTTTGCGAAGCTACCTTGATGTGCGCATGCCAACGTTCCGCATGAGCGAAGGTGAAATTCAAACACTGGTTAAATTCTTTGGTGCTTTGGATTCGCAGTCGACGCCTTACGTCGCGCCCGTCTTGGTGGATTTGACGGCGCAAGAAATTCAGATGGCCCGCAATGTCTTCAAAGAAGTGAATTGCAATAGCTGTCATGCCATCGGCGAACCTGAGCGGGACAAGACAATGATTGCTCCTGATCTGACTTGGGTCGGGCGGAAACTCAGATCCGACTGGACCAGCCGTTGGTTGGCAAATCCTGCCAAGTTGCTGCCGGGAACGAACATGCCTTCCAACTTCCTAGAAGAATGGGAAGTCGTGAAGACGGATGGTTCTTTGGTAATCGGCACCGACTTGAAGTTCCGCAGGGGTAATGCACGACTGAAAGAAAGTTCAACCGGCAAGAACTTGAAGATCCCTGTGGCTCAGATTGTGAGCAGCCGACGGTTGCGCTTCGTGGCCACCTCAATCACGGGCGATCTCAAGACCTACAAGGGTGACCACCTGGACCTCATGATGCGCTATCTCCACGAAGCGTATGACAAGGATGAGGTGCCACTTGTAACGCCCAAGTAGACCCGCCGAATCTCCGCCAATAAGAAAACGCCGCCCCTCACCGGGCGGCGTTTTTACTGATATTGGCCTTGGGTAAAGATGCAATTTGTCGCGGAGACCAAACTTATTGCTTCTTCGCACACTCTCCAGCTATGATGTCGGACCATGGTTACCTCATCTGCAATTCTCGAAGATCCCAAGGCATCTGATCCGCCGGATGTCTGGCCTCCAGACGACGACAGTGGTGGTGGTGGAGGAGGCGGCGGGCAGGGAGGTCCTGGGCCCAACAATAGTGGGCCCCCTGTATCCCCCATGCGCTTGGCCGTGGTGATCTTCTGCGGCTCGGTTGTCATGCTTTTCTCTGGAATTCTCTCGGCGTTAGTCATTCTGCGCAAGGAATCCGGAGTTTGGCCACCCTCTGGTGCTCCCACCTTGGTGCGTGATCTTTGGGTCAGTACTTCAATCATCGTGCTTTCGAGTTTGGCTGGATTCTGGGCTATGCGCGCCGCGAAACCAGAGCACCGTGATCAGTTCGTCACCAGGATTGGCATAACCTGGGCCCTCGGCTTTGGTTTTTGCATTTCCCAAGTTCTGGTTTGGCGCTCTCTCAGTGAGGCTGGCGTAGTTCTTGAGAATTCTGCCAACTTCACCGCGCTGTTTTTCACGATTACCGCCCTTCATGTGGCCCATGTCATGGGTGGCATGTTCTTCATGGGTAAGTGCTTCGTGGGCGGTCGCGCTGGACTGGATTTCCGCGATCTCAAGGCAAGTTGTGGCAACTGCATGCTCTATTGGCATTTCGTTGGCGTTGTTTGGCTAATCCTCTTTGGGTTTTTGCACTCAAAGTAACGCCCGACCCCTACTTGGCGTACATGACGTGGAGCAGCAGGTAGATCAAGACTCCTGTCACTGAAACATAGAGCCACACAGGCAATACGAATCGTGCGAGTTTCTTGTGCCGATCGATGCGCTCTGTCAATCCCGCATGGGCCAGAAAGAGTATGGGCGGGGTCATCAGTCCAGCTAAGGGGATGTGCGTGATGAGGATGATGAAGTAGATCACGCGGATAATACCATCGCCACCGAATTTCTTTTCTTCCCCCAAAGTGTGATAGGTGAGATAGGAAATCAGGAATAGCGAGGAAGCCACAAGCGCCATGATCATGGTCTTCTTGTGCTTCTCAACTTCACCAGCCTTGACCTGGCGATATCCCAGAATCAGCAGGATGAAGGCCACCAAGTTGAGGCTTGCGTTGAGGGCAGGTAAGGAATCGATGATCTTCACTTCTTGGTGTTTTCGCTGTAGAGCTGGCGTGCCAGCACCTCCAGAGCTTTGAAGTCAGAAACGCGTTCTGGGCCAGCACCATCAAAGAATCCTCTGATATGACCTGCGCGGTCGACCAAAGCGACCTTCTTCGAGTGAAGCAGCGAGTTGGTGTCATTCAAGAGGAAGAAACCTTTGCGGCCCAGTTTGTGGACTTGCTCTTGGCTGGCCCTCAGAAAATGCCAGCGTGCTTCGTCGGCCTTATACTCGGCTCCATATTCTTTGAGGGCTTCCAGACTGTCCCGTTCAGGATCAACAGTGAAACTGACAAAGTGAAGATCGGGAAGGTCCTGGGTTCGCTCTTGCAGAAGCTCAGTCATTTTTGACATTTCTGGGCAATATCCCGCACAGCTGGTGAACATGAATTCAGCAACCCAAAGTTTTCCCTTGAGATCTTTCAGTCCAAACTCCCCTCCTGATGCCGAGGGGAAGGTGAAATCAGGGACGGGCATGTTGATGCGATCGGCACCCAAATCTTCGGTCTTGCCCGTCGCAATTGGAGATTTGAGGTTCTCTGTTTCCTGCAGCTTGGCCTTAAGATCCAGTTTTCCCGCCGAATAGAAGAAAACCGCAGCTCCTGCCAAGACCAGGAGGGCCAAAAGGAGGACTGTCAGAACGATTTTGTTGCCGCTTGTGGAGTCTGGCATGGGATGCTCACCAATCAAATTTATATCTTCCAGCTTACCTTATCTCCGGAAGTCCTCTGACCCCACTAAAGCGAGAGGCAAAGTTGTCGCGATTCGCCCCTCAGGGACAATTTGACGCACCCGAGAGGGGGGGCAGTTAGAGAGCATCTCCCTTGCTAAATTCCCTGGAAACGCTATTAATGTGGGGGGCATGGAAGCCCATCTGGGGGAGTCGGTCCGTCCTGACTGCGCTCATGGGTGGGTCCTTGCCATTTTCGAATCCAGTGACGACTGGTTTCGGCCCCGAAAGACTTGTCGCAATGTAAAGGGTTTTTGATGTCCCACGGCAAATTCGTATCGCGTTTTCTCCTGGCCCTCATGGCTGTGTGCCTCCTGCCGCTTGTCAGCTGCGAGGACCATGGCCCCAAGCGTCGCGGCCCCCAGAACTATCGCGAGTATCGCGCCGCCCATGATCCACGATATCGCGGCGACGAAGGCAAGGAGTCCACGGGCTTCAGTTCCGATGACGGTGACTTCGGACCAGCAGCAGGTGACATGACCATGCTCTCTGCCGACGATGTCAAAGCTGGCAAGGTTGCTGGTGCTGGATCGGTCAAGGGCATGATCAAGTACGCTGGCAAGTCCTCGAAAACGAAAGTCATCAATAAGTCAAAAACGCCCTTCTGCTTGAAGTCCGGTGAACTAAGAACGGAAGACCTCTTGGTCTCCAGCGCGGGGGGCCTGAAGAACGTAGTTGTCTTCATCTCCAAGGGATTCAACCGTTTCAAATTCGAACCATTCTCTAAGACAAAATTGGTCGACCAAGTGGGCTGCCATTACGTTCCTCATGTGGTTGCGGCAATGGCGGGCCAAGAACTCGCGGTTCGAAACAGTGACAACACGAGCCACAACTATCACTTTACTGGTCTTGCAAACGCGGAGATCAACCAGACTCAGACGGCACCGACAACAGATACGGTGTATTTGAATGAACCAGAAATCGGTGGCGCCAGTTTCTCTTGCGACATCCACCCTTGGATGAGAGCGCCGGTCTTTGTGCTTTCTCATCCCTACTTCGCTGTCACCAGCGAAGACGGCAGTTTTGAGATCAAAGGATTGCCCGCTGGCACCTATGAGATCAGTTTTGCTCATGAACGCCCGGACATGAAGACCTCGCCCCAGACCATCACCATCGCAGCTGGCAAAGCTCTGGCGATTAACGCGGAGTTCCGACGCTGATGTCGAATAGAACCAACAAGGGCGGCTGCCACGCCGCCATGAATGAGGTCGGGGCCCCAAAGGAGATTCACCCTATGAACTGGCGACGCCTCGGGACTAAGTGTGTCCTGCCCGTCCTTGCCTTTCTGAGCCTATGCACCCCAGCGATGGCGGAGCGTGGACTACTTTTGCCGGAAGCTATCTCCGAGCATGCCGAAAGAATTGATGAGCTCTTTTGGATCATTTTTTGGCTCACCGGCATTGTCTTTGTTGGCACCGAAGGTTTGTTGCTCTACTTCATTTTCAAGTACCGAGCGAAAGAGGGTGGCAAAGCTCACTACACTCACGGTAACTACAAAGTTGAGGTGATTTGGACGGCGATTCCGGCTTTCATCTTGATCGCTCTTGCCGCCTTCCAGTTTAATACTTGGACCGAAATCAAAGATCCTGAGAAGTTTCCCACCGCTGATGATGGTGCCATTCAAGTTCATGTCTTGGCACAACAATTCAGTTGGAATTTTCGCTATCAGGGGCCAGATGGGGAGTGGGGCACGGATGACGACTTTACCGTCGAAAACCAGCTCATCGTTCCCAAGGATCGTCCGGTTGTCTTGCAGATGCGGTCCATCGATGTCATTCATTCCTTGTTCATGCCTGTGCTTCGATTTAAGCAAGACTTGGTGCCAGGATTGACCATCACAGGTTGGTTTGAAGCCAATAAGGCTGGGACCTATGAGATCGCTTGCGCAGAGCTTTGCGGGGCATCGCACTATTTGATGCGTGCAGAAATGCAGGTGCTGGAGCCAGACGAATGGGACCAAAAGATTGCCGCGCTCTCCAAGGAGAAGGACGGCATCGATTACGAAAGCCCGACACAGAACTTTCGTTTCTGGCGCCCCAGTGAGTTCGAACAAAAGAAATAATGAATCACGTTCGGCCATGG
>JAJRYU010000354.1 GCA_024275615.1 Planctomycetota bacterium | reverse complement strand
AATTCTGTGGTGATGAGTGTGACCTTTTGGATCTCGTCTTTCACAAAGCGCTCTCCCAACTCGCGCATCGCCAAAGCAATTTCCATATAGCTCACCAATTCCAACTTGGTTTGACAGAATCCAACGGACTCAAAACCAAGCTTCTCCATGGCTTGCGTGGCCCGACGACCGAAGGTGTAGGTTTCGATCTCCACACCTTCGTTTTGCTGCTCAGCAATGTAGGCCACAGCCTTCCGAAGTAGGTTGGCATTGAAGGCACCGCAAAGGCCCTTGTCGGCTGCGACCACCATGACGCATTCTCGCGTCACCGTGTCGGGCTGACGCAAGAGCGGAGACACGTTCGCCGGGGCAAACGCCGCCACTCTCGCCATCATGGCAGCGATGCTTTCAGCGTAAGGACGGCTGGCGAGAGCTCGCTCTGGCAGCTTTTTCATCTTGGCGGTTGCGACGAGCTCCATCGTACTAGTGACCTTCTTGATGCCACTGATACTGCCGAGCCGCGCTTTTAGTTCTTTTACACCCTTCACTGTTGATTACCTCAAGCTGAGAAGGTCACTTTGAACTCTTCCAAGGCCGACTTGATGCCGTCTACTTGTTCCTGCTCAAGTTTCCCAGAGCTGGTGATTGCTTCGCCGATTGCTGGATGACGGTCTCGCATGAAGGCCAGGAATTCACCCTGGAAAGCCTTGACCTTGTCACCTTCCACATCGTCCAAGAACTTGTGGGTACCAGCGTAGATCATGTAGATCTGATCTTCGACCGGCATGGGCGCGTATTGAGGTTGTTTTAGGACCTCGACCAGGCGCTCACCACGGGTCAGCTGTGCCAAGGTTGCCGCGTCAAGGTCAGAAGCGAACTGAGTGAAGGCCGCGAGTTCACGGAACTGAGCCATTTCCAAGCGCAACTGCCCAGCGACTTTCTTCATCGCCTTGATCTGAGCCGAACCACCAACACGGGACACTGAAAGGCCAACGTTGACGGCTGGCCTGATACCTGAGTTGAACAAGTCGGTCTCAAGGTAGATCTGACCATCCGTAATCGAGATGATATTGGTGGGGATGTAGGCGGTTACGTCACCCTGCTGAATCTCAACGATTGGCAGAGCTGTCAGAGAACCAGCCCCCGCTTTGTACTGCCCAGGATTCTGCTCATGTGCATCATCAGCAAGTTTTGCAGCACGCTCCAAGAGGCGACTATGCAGAGCAAAAACATCGCCAGGAAAAGCTTCGCGTCCAGGTGGACGGCGCAGGAGCAAGGAAACTTCACGCCAAGCCATGGCATGCTTGTAAAGGTCATCGTAGATAACCAAGGCGTGCATACCACGATCGCGATAGTACTCGCCCATGGCACAGCCGGTAAAGGGAGCCAACCACTGCATAGCGGCACTCTCGGATGCAGGTGCATTCACGATGATCGTGTAATCCATCGCACCATTTTTATCGAGAGTCTCTTGCACACTCTTCACAGTTGACATCTTCTGGCCAACTGAAACGTAGATGCAGATAAGGTTTTTGCCTTTTTGGTTGATGATGGTGTCAACGCAAACAGCGGTTTTGCCGGTTTGCCGGTCACCAATGATCAACTCACGTTGTCCACGTCCGATGGGAATCATGGCGTCAATGGCAACGATGCCAGTCTGGACTGGCTCGTGCACAGGTTGACGCTCAAGCACGTTAGGTGCACGACCTTCCACGGGATATGTGGTCTCAGCCTTGACCGGTCCTTTGCCATCGACGGGTTCGCCGATTGCGTTGACCACGCGACCTTGAAGAGCCTCGCCGGCTGGGACCGACATGATCTTGCCAGTTCCCTTGACGGTGTCACCCTCTTTGATGCTGGTGTAGTCACCAAGAACAACGGCACCGACCGTGTCTGCTTCAAGGTTGAGCGCAACACCGAAGACTCCATTGCCAAAGTCAAGCATCTCCGTCATCTTGCAGTCGCGAAGACCACTGACTCTGGCCACACCGTCACCGATGCTGATCAGAGTGCCGATTGACTCGACCTCAACGTTTGAGTTGTAATCCTCGATTTCCTTTTTCAGGACCGAGGTGATTTCTGCTGGATTGATATCCATTAACCTACTCCGCGAATCGCTATGCGATCCCCTAAGGGCGTTTTCAGGACTCTAAACAGCCGCTTTCAAGCGAGCTCCAAGAGTGTCCAAAGACTTCTTGAGCGAACCATCGATCAAAGTTGAACCGATTGTGATCCGTACGCCGCCGATAAGTTCGGGTACGACGGTCACTTCCGAGACCACTTTTTTCTTGGTCATTGTGCTCAGTTTTTCGTTGAGTGCTGCGATTTCTTCATCGTTTGTGTCGCGAGCGACTTCGATCGTTGCATGGAGAACACCTTCGGCGGACTCACGCAATTCGAAGAACCTCAAGACAAGCGACAAGAACCCGCACTCCCGTCTACGATCGACAAGAAGGCGTACCAAATTGGCGACGTACTCATGTACACCACCCAGTAGCTTCTCTTCAGCAATCTTACGTTTCTCAGTCGCTGGCACGCGGGGGGCAAAGAAGGACTTGGCAGCTTCCGGGTTTTCCCGCAAAGCCTCCCTTACCTTCATCAACCCCTCACTCACCGGCTCGAGAACGTTCTTTTCAGACGCCAACTCATAGAGTGCTTCGGCGTATCTTTTTGCCGCCGCTTCACTCATCAGTTGAGCTCCCCAGCTTTCGACAGCGCACTATCAACCAGCTTGGCATGAGCCGCTTTGTCCACTGAGCCAGCCACAAACTTGGATGAGGCCGTCATCGCTACATCGACGATGTAGGTCTTGATCTCAGCCATGGCTTTTTCCGTGGCGGCCTCAATCTCACGCTTCGCTTGAGCCTTGAGGCTTTCAGCCTGTTCTTTGGCGGCTTCCAGAATAGTCTGCTTGGCTCTTTCGGCTGCCGAACGTGCGTCTTCAAGAAGTTGCTTGGCTTTCTCAGAAGCTTCTTCAAGCTGCTTCTTGTAGAGCGCCATGTCGGCATCCGCATCGGCGCGTGCTTTTTTGGCAGCATCGATATCGCCGCGAATTCCCGCCTCCCTGTCTTCGATGGCTTTGGTCAAAGGACCCCAGCCGATCTTGTACAGGATGGCAAGCAAGACCGCGAACGTCACAGCCGACCAGAACAAATACCCTGTCTGGACGTGAAGCGGATCAAACTTCGCATGATCTGAAAGAAAGAAGTACATCACCTTCTCCGGAACTCAAGATGTGGTTCGTCGTATCTCAGCAAAGATACGAACTAACCGACGCTCAAACCGGCGAGCTGCATGGCGACGATAATGGCAAAGAAGGTGAAACCTTCGATCAGAGCGGCTGCGATGATCATTGTTGTACGAATGTCACCGGCGGCCTCTGGCTGACGCGCAGTGCCTTCCATGGCTTGGGCAGCGAGCTTACCGATTCCGTATGCACCACCGATGGTGGCAAGACCAGCAGCAATACCGGCGGCAAGGTAACCCCAGCCAAAGGAATGGAACTGGGCATCGGTTCCCTCAGCAGCCATAACGGGCGCTGCACAGATAAACATAGCGATCATGGCGATGGCAGAGGTCTTTGCGAACTTGGCAAGCATTTCAGCTCTCCTTGGCGTGCTGTAAAGGGCTCACCATGAGCCCAATTCCAGTATCTTCGGACTCCGATCCGCACGAAGAGATCGGGTCGAATTTTTCCCACTCGACCGCCGAGCAGGGTGTATTTGATTGACTATCCGAGCTTAGTGGTCGGGGTGAACAGCACCACCGATGAACAAACAACTCAGAAGCGTAAAGACATAGGCCTGCAAGAAGGACACCAACAATTCAAGAAAATTCATGAAGAGTGCCAAGGGAATCGAGACTGGCACAACAGCATAACTTTTGAAAACAAAGATCAGGCCAAGAAAACCGCCCAACACCAAGTGACCAGCGAGCATGTTGGCAAAAAGGCGAATGGCCAACACGGCGTGCTTGATGATGAAGCCAACAACCTCGATGACAAAAAGCAAAGGGATCACAAAGCCTGGAACACCCGACGGTAGCAGACCTTTGACGAAGCCGCCGACACCGTTGTATTTGATGCCCGCAAGAACCGAAACGAAGAAGATGATTCCGGCAAGTGTCGCGGTGCAACCCAATGTGGACGCGGCTGCCCCGCCAATATAAGGCATAGGCACCAAGCCCATGAGATTCATCATGAGAATGAAACTGAAGATCGTGAGAAAGAGCGGCAGGAAAGTCTTGCCGTTTGTCTCGCCCATGATTGGGTAGACAATGCCATCTCGAACGAAGAAGAAGATCATCTCAAAAATGCCGCGCAAGATCCCCGTGGGTGCGCCACCCCTCTT
>JAJRYU010000353.1 GCA_024275615.1 Planctomycetota bacterium | reverse complement strand
CAGTTTCTGGGCATGTCTGCATTCCACACAACGATCATGGTGCTGCTCTTGGTCTTTCTTGTGGTGATGATCCGCATGTATTTCTTCAAGATGCGGCGGGCGGCGGATCTGATGGCAAAACTCTCGCACGCCACCCAGACTGCCGTTGGTGTGGCTGCAGTGACTCCTGTGTCGTCTCCTTCGGCATCACCTGCCAAGAAGGCCCCAGCTAAGGCTCCGGTTGCGCACTCCACGACCCCTTCGAATTCAGCAGAGGGAGATTGCTGTCAAGATCTCGAAGTGGAATGCGAATCTGCAGATGTCGGTGAAGAGCGTTCAGATATCTCAAGAGGGCTGCTACGTGTAGCCAAGCGCAAGCTCTGTCGTTTACGAGTGGCGAGAATATATCAGGAGACCAAGGACGTTAAGACGTTTCGCTTTGTTGCTTGTCATGGAGGGGCTCTCCCTTTCAGTTATCTTCCAGGCCAATTTCTCACCCTAAAATTACCAGTTGGTGACAAACCGATTCACCGAAGCTACACCATCTCGTCTTCGCCTACCCAGGGATACCATTGCGAAATCACCGTGAAGCGCGAGGACAAGGGCGCAGGATCGCGTTATCTCCATGACGTTGTGAAAGAAGGGGATGCTCTCGAAGTTCAGGCGCCCAACGGGAAGTTTACATTCACTGGCGAGGAAGCAGACAGCGTTGTCCTTATTGCGGGTGGTGTGGGTATCACTCCTATGATGAGCATCACGCGAGCTCTCACTGACATGGAATGGCAGGGCGAAATCTATTTTGTTGTGGCCTGCCGCGACACAAAACATCTTATTTTCAAATCGGATCTGAAGAGATTGGAAGAGCGACACCCAAACTTGCATGTTTTTGTGGCGCTGAGCCGCATTAAGAAAGACATCGCTGGTTATCACCGCGGGCGTCTTTCGAAAGAGAGATTCAAAAAGTGGGTTCCCGACATCAGTTCCAAGTGGATTCACATCTGCGGCGCTCCTGTGATGATGGATGCGACCAAAGAAATGTTGGCGGACTTGGGTGTCCCGAAAGAAAACATTCATCTTGAGAACTTTGGTTCGCAGCAAAAACCGGTGGCGAAACTCCCCGGGGCCGAGAAGCCCAAAGATCTTCCTGTGGCGCAAGAAACCAATGAGTCAGCTACAAACGTGACCTTTGCAACCTCCGGTAAGTCTGCCGGACTGATGCCCGATGAGACGGTCCTCGAAGCAGCAGAGCGCGTTGAGGTTGAGATCGACTATTCCTGCCGCACCGGGATGTGTGGTGTCTGCACCGTTAAGATGAAATCTGGACAAGTGACCATGGAAACGGAGGATGGTCTTGACCCGGACGACAAGGCAGCTGGCATGATCTTGGCGTGCCAGGCTAAACCCACCACCGACATTGTCGTAGAGGCGTAAATGAAAGAGAAAGAACGCCTTGTTATCGCCAGCCTTGTCGTTTTGATGCTCATCATATGGCTGGGTTTTCCTCTTCATCGTTCTCCGCGATTCGCCGGAACTCTGTGGGGTGGCATTTTGGGTGTTGCGGGAACGCTCTTGATGCTTGTCCCGTTGCTTTACTTGTTCATCAAGCGAATCAAACCTCTCAAGAAGAAAGTCACGAAATGGGCACCCATGAAGACGCTTCTCGCGTGGCACATTTATGCGGGGGTTTTGGGACCGATCTTGGTGGTGATCCACAGTGGGCACAAATACGAAAGCACCTTGGGTATTCTCCTTATCGGAATGACAGTCGTTGTGGTCCTAAGCGGATTTATTGGCCGCTACCTCATGAAGCAATTTTCCCAGGAGGTACGGGAAAAGAAGAAAATCCTTGTGGCTTTGGAGGCATCATATCAGCAAGTAGCTGCCGAACTTTCGGATGCACCTAGTCGAGCTGAGCTGTTGACACCTTTCTCCGGATTCTTTGGGCGAGTCTTGGGCAGTCTATTTGTCTCAGACCAACAAACGGAAGATGTGGCCACATCCAGTCCGGCGACGATGCTGAGGTTGTCTGAGTCGATTGCCGATGTCGAATACGCCATCAAGACTCATGAGAAATTTAAAGCATGGTTTGGTAAGTGGTTGAAAATACACATTGTCATCTCTTTTATCCTGTATTTGCTCATGGCACTTCATGTTTGGGGTGCCGTCCACTTCGGTTTGAGGTGGGTTAGCCTTTCGAGCTCGAACAGGGCACATTTTGTTCGCTTGGCAAGTCACAGTGACCGGGAGGTAACAGGGGAAGAAACCGCCGCGTCTAAAGATGATTCAGCCATCATGGAGGGACCGGCTCTGGAGACTTTCTCACGTCATTTCGGCCAGCTCTTCAAGGAATACTGGCACAAACCGGTGATGATTCATGGAATCAAGACGACGGCGTTCAACTACGCAGGAAT
>JAJRYU010000352.1 GCA_024275615.1 Planctomycetota bacterium | reverse complement strand
GAGACGCGTCTGGTGGTCGAATCTCTCCACCTGGGCATACTTAGGTTGGCCCTCACTTCACTGCCGCTCGCACCGGTGAAGGAGCCAGTCGCCGCCGAACGACCGAAGACTCCTTTGGAACCAAAGGATTGGAGTGGCTCTGTCACTCTGAATGGCAGCATGACCACGGGCAATAGCGATACGCTCTTGGTCGCTCTTGATGCACTTGCAGCCAAACAATGGACTCGTGATCGCCTAGAAGTCGTTTTGCGGATGGTCTATGGCCAAACAGATAGTGAAGAGAGCGCTAACTCTCAGTCCTTGCGTGTACGGTTTGAACACCACTACGACGGGAGTCTCTACACCTACGCTCAGGCAGAGATATTCCGCAACAAAATCCAAGACATCACCTATGGCCTCTTGGTTGACGTTGGTGTCGGTTACATTCTTTGGAAAGAAAGCGACAAAGAGCTCTTTTCCTTGGAAGGTGGCGTCGGCTATCGCCATGAGAGCTATGAAGATGATACCGATCCACGTAACGATCTCACTGGAAGGGCAGCACTTGTCTACAAGGATATCTACTTCGACAACGTTGAAGTCAGCACCTTGGCTGAGATTATTGTACCCATAAATGAACCGGGGGCGTATCTCGGACGTTTCGAGTTTGGTTGGCAAGTCCCGGTGTCTGAACACTGGAGTTTCAACAACTCGATTCGCTTTCAGTATCGCAACGTCCCTGCCAACGACGCTGAGAAACTTGATGTCTACATTGGCGCTGGTCTGAAGTATAATTTCTAAATGTAGTTTTGTTCCTGAGGGCGCTCATTTTGGCTGAGAGTGCCCTCCGGAAATTTCTCCAACCTGCAGGGGTCTACGCGTGGGCTTCTATGACCGCCACATCCTACCTCACCTCATTCACATCGCTTGCGGAACTCCGCCGATCAAGGAGCGTCGGCGTCTCGTCGTTCCCTTCGCCAAAGGACGAGTTTTGGAAATCGGAATGGGGAGTGGCCACAACTTGATCCACTATGACCAGGATCAAGTTGAGATGATTTGGGGGTTGGAGCCATCACTGGGCATGCGCAAGAAAGCTGCAGGAAATGTCGCCGCTTCTTCTTTCGAAGTGACGTGGCTGGATCTGCCAAGCGAGACTATTCCACTTGAATCCAATAGTGCTGACACAGTCGTTTTGACATTCACACTTTGCACCATTCCAGATTGGCAAGTTGCTCTGGACGAGATGCGTCGAGTTTTGAAACCCGGTGGCCAGCTCTTGTTCTGCGAACACGGTGTCGCACCGGACGAAAATGTGCGCCGATGGCAGGATCGACTTAACCCTTTTTGGCAAAAGATGGCGGGGGGCTGTCAGCTGAACAGAGCCATACCCACGTTGATCGAAGCCGGGGGATTTCGCATTGATTCTCTTGACACAGGTTATGTGAGAGGCGGGCCGAGGTTCGCTGGATTTACTTATTGGGGAAACGCTACTCCGCGGTAGCTCGTCAAATCAATGAGAGTGCCGCCAGTGAGGTCACCAGTTTGTGAACATGCTCGGAGTCAGGCGCTCCGCCACCGTCTGTTGCTTTTTGATCGTGAGTAATGTCAGCCCAAGCAACTTGTCTAGAAGTTCCACTCAATCTGCATCGTCATGAACCATGCCTCGTCTTGAAATGAACCGAAGGCCGCTCCTGGTCGAAAGTACCCCCAGACAATTTCAATTTCCATGGGGCGCCACGCTGACAAGCCAATGACAAGATCAACCTCGCTGCCCAGACTTCGGTCAAGACCTAATGGATTAAGACGGATACGTGAGTCTCTGATTACTTTCGACGCACTGACTTGATCGTAACGATGATAGAGGAGGTCAACTGATGTTTTCTTGTAGGGACGAAATCCGAAGCCAATAGTGAGAATTGAGATGTTCGAAACTTCAGGCCGAAAAAGTTCTCCCAAATAGCGAAACCCCGTCACACCGTTGAATCGATCATTGTTGTCGTTCAGGCCGGTTTGTCGAAATGAAGAATCCTTACCGTCGCTGACATCGTCGTCACCGCTGCCCCAGGCATAACCGACATAAAATGAAGGCTCCCAGTCGTTGTCTTCAAAAACATACATGAGCATGACATCAAACCCGTAGCCCTCGACGTCAAGGTTATTTTCTTCGCCGACCACGTAGCTGAAGTCAGCCCAGAACGTGATGTTTTCGGTCTTCTGCTCGAAGGAAAAGCCAGTGTGGAACCGGGCCAAATCGATGAGGCGCCCGCCGTTTCTGTAGAGAGCGTAAACAAATAGATCGGAGTCCTCAAAAGGTTGCATATGAGCGGCGAACAAAAAGTTGGTGACACCATCAACTTCGCGGCTTTCGTCGAAGAGCCTTTGCGACACAGAGAATTCAAGAAGAGCAAGATCTAAATTGAGGAAGATACGCGCCCCGTCGATCTCGTCGTCCATAACCCACTCGCGTCCGTGATCGAACTTTTGACGGCCAACCTCCAAGGCGAGTCCATCGAAGGGGAAATCAAGCGCCACGAAGTAGGCTTGGCTAATGGAGATTCTTGAACCGTGTTGGCCCGTTACTCGTTCATCGAAAATCGCCCAATCTCGGCGGAAACTGAATTTGGTAAACGCGAAGAACTTGGGAGATACATCGAAAGAAAACTCCAGCTTAGTGCTTGGCTCTTGTATGAGCCGGTCTCTTGCTTTTCCCTTGCGAAGGTTGTGATTGCGCCGCCATTCCAAGTCCCACTGGAATTCTCCTCCGAGTGTAATGCCGTCCGCCAATCTGATACCTTTCCCCTGGCGCAAATCTTCATCGTCGATGCGTAAAATTCGCTTGAGTCTTGGGTTGGATCTTGGGCGCAGCCCACGGTCTTGCGGAGAGGGCGGAGGTTGTCCGGCAACGTCCCAGTAGACAGGTGTGGATTTAGTGAATTTTACCTCCGTCCCCGCAATCGTGAATCGTTCTCTGCTAAATTCCAGCGACTCGAGGACTCCTTGCAACTCATCACTTTCGTCCTTCCGACGATGTCGGAGCGCCAGCTTGCGAAGATCCAGTCTGCCGTGTCTTTGAATGGCCTCTGCCTTACAGAAAGAAGGGAGGTATTCAGGCAGGTCGCCGCGGTTTATTTGGTTGCCGTCGTGATCCTGGAAGATAGTTTTCGCAGTGACTGACAAGGAAAACGTACCTATTTGAAGGAAAGACGCGTCAGGTTTCCAACTCAGTAATTCGCCCTTGATTTCGGTCTCGTCGTCCTCTTCTTCGATCTCGATTCTCGCCGCTCGAAATCGATCACTTTCGAAAACCCCCTGGACTTCGACGTTGTCTTTGTTCTTAAGGAAAGCCACACCCAAACGCGCTTTTAGTTCGCTGACGCTGTCGATGATGACCGCTTCTTCTTGTTTAGGGATCAAAGAGACGCAACCGGTCACTAAGATGAGTCCGAAGAGAAGCAAGGGAGCCGTGAGCTGGTCCAATAGCCTCTTGGCCACATGTTGCCATTTCTTGCGAAAGAAGTAGACACAACTGAGACGGAAGAGTGAGCGGCGTTTCTCGTCATGCACGCTCTCTGTCGAGAAATGTGGACCATCGATTCGATAGGAACGGAGGAATTGTTGTTCCCAGATTTGGGCTGTTTGTGGCGGCAGCTGGCGTTGTTCTTGTCTGAGGACAAAATGGGCCATCAAGTTTCCCAAGTCTCGGGCTGCCGGCCCCAAGGTGACAGAATCGAGGTCGATAAGACCTCCTTTTGGCCCTTCGATCAAGATGTTCTTGTCGTGAAGGTCACCGTGAATGATGGAATCTGCCCCGATAACAGGGTCTGGTAGTGACAAGAACGCAGCTTCCAGTTGCCTCGCCTGCTCGGGAAAGAACAGAATTGACCATCTTAGCCAAGTTTCGAGGTCGTCAGGTTTTCGTATCGGTAAATGAGGAAGTGGTGACAAGGAATGAAGAGCAGCAACGATTCGTCCTGCAACTGCGGCGAATGGAGGGCCGCTTTGGTGGAGTTGCATCCCAAGAGATTTGCCAGTCAGCTCGGTTAGATCTAAGTACCAGCGTTCTTCATCCACTGCCACCACTTTAGGGGTTATCAATTGTGTGTCTTCGAATGCATATTCCAATAGATCAAGGCGTCGTTTGGATTCGGCCACTTTCTTGGGGGGCAGAACCTTGCGGAAGAGAGTCATAGTGCCGTCTTTAATTTTGACGACGGCTCGGCGCCCGACCCTCCATGTCAGGAGTTCGCCGCATTCGAGGGCATCGACCAGTCCTGGTAGTTTCTTATCTTCGTGAGGAGCAACGAAACGAAACTCTGCAGTATCTGGGTCAAACGATCCTGGGCGCTCACGCTTTGTTTCTTCGTCTTGACCAAACGCAGCCCAGGGTGTCTTGCCGCTGGGATGTAATCGTGTCCAAGTGATCTCACTTTTTGGCTTTGGCACCACAGCCTTGATTGCCTCTTGTGCTCGCTCAAGGAGGGCCAGCGTTGCCAAAGGACTTGTCGTCTCCAATCGACGCCTGTGACTTCGTGCTGCTGCGGCAATGAAGGAAAAAGCAGAGGCCAGGTATACACAAGGAGCAAAATGGTCAGGGGACCGTTTCAGCCATTCCTGCAGGAACTCATCTCGAAAAGCGTAAAGTCTGGCAGCCAAGCTCGGGAATTCCAGGGCACGTAATTCTATTTCTGCGGCGAAATGGCCAGCGTCAATGGCTGGATGCCCCAGCGCACAACGTTCCAGGTCGACCAAGATCACGCTCTTGTCATCAATGAGGAATTGCCGCGGATGCAAATCTCCATGGGTGACCCCCGAATATCGATCATTGAAATGACCCAAGCATTGCTCAATGGTTGCTTCGAGAATTGCCACTTGACGATCATTGACGTGATCTCGGAGAGAGCGGAGTTCTTCTTGCCGTTGTGCCCACAATGAAGAGATCGTTATGGGCGGACAAGGCGCCTCCTCAATTCTTCCAAGCTTCAAGACAACATCGGCTAAGTCCTTGGGATCAGGCCAGGGTTCGCTGACAAAAAGCTCTTTTCCATGGCAGAAATCTTCGAGTTGGACCGTGCCGCCAAAGAGCGTGCCGATCTGAATTGGAATTGTGTCGCTAAGACCCTGTTGTCGTAAGTGGCGCGACAACTTCGCAATCTTCTCAGCGCGATCATCCGGAAAGACGCGCATGAAGACTTCAACTTCAGATTTTTGGCGATCCTCGCGAATCAGTCGGAGCGAGAGACGGGCCAAAAGACGATGTTCTGGCTTGTAGCGCAAGACCTCGATCGTTGACTTTCGACCCCGCACCATTTGCCCAGGGAAGATGTTGGCCTTGCCCAGCTCACGCTTGAGTTTGTCGATATCGGTTGATTGGCCAAGTTGTCGCAATGAGCCGTCGTTCGGAAAACGGTAGAGAATGCTACGCCCATCTGAAAGCAAACTCACTCCTTGGTGGAACTCGTCTCCGTGAGTCTTCAGATGTGCCCGTTTTGCCATGACCTCCTGAGCACGATTCGGGTCGACGTAGCAGCGTATGTAGGCTCGTGTCGTTGCTTGATTGTCTTGGAGCACAAGGCCGAGCGTCGTACTTTCTTTCGTCTTACGTCGGTAGTCCCAATATGTCGCTGGTAATTTGACGCCAGCATGCTTCAAGAGCTCGGAGAAATAGCGCCTTTCTTCGGCAGGAATGCGAAATTCCGTACGTGGCTCGTTCATAGCACGTTTTCTGCAGTGCGGCCGTTGCGGATTTCGATGACCTGATCAGCTTCAATGTCATCCACGGAAGTATGACTGACCACGATCGTTGTTCTGCCGTCGCCAATACTTCGGATCGCACGAGCGACGCGGGTTCGAGCCTTCGGGTCGAGACCTTCAAGGGGTTCGTCTAGGAGAAGAATTGCCGCAGATCTCAATGATGCCCGAGCCAAGGAAACCAAGCGTCTTTGCCCACCGGAGAGCATTTGACCGGATTCTCCAATTTCTGTTTCGATCCCCCTAGGTAGCGAATCTACCCATGACTTGAGCCCGACTTGGTCCAGCACATGCAAGACTTCTTCGACAGATGCGTCTGGGCGAGCGAAGAGGACATTTTCGGCCAAGGTCCCGGCAAAGAGAAGGTTGTCTTGAGGAACGTATGCGAATCGTTCGCGCCAGGATTCCAGGGTAAACTGTTCGGAATCTTGATCGTCAACAAGGATGGAGCCGCTTCTCGGGAGAAACAAGCGCAACAGCAAGGCCAGAGTTGTTGATTTCCCCGATCCGTTTTTTCCCTTGAGTACGCAGAGCGCTCCCGGCTTCACGTGGAAACTGAAATTTTCTAATGCGCAAGCTTTCCCATCGTATGCGAAACTTACGCTGTCAAACTTGACATCGCCTCGAAATTGGGGGGCCTGCTGGGCACCTTGTGATGACTCTGCTGGCAAGTCGAGAACTTCGAAAAGACGCTCCGCACAAGCAGCGGCTTTCGCTAAGCGAACACCATCTCGACTCAGCTTCCTCAGAGGTTTGTAGAGTGCACGAGCGTAGGAAAGTAGCATGAGCAGGGCACCCGCGCTGAGCGAACCATCAAGAACTTGCTGGCTGCCGACCAAGAG
This sequence comes from Planctomycetota bacterium, assembly GCA_024275615.1. Lineage (GTDB taxonomy): Bacteria > Planctomycetota > DRQF01 > S139-23. Next base: position 1,378 of record JAJRYU010000352.1, on the reverse strand, counting down.
AATGAGCGCGAGACCGGCACCTGTAGCGACTTCCGCTTGGAGGCTGGCATTCGCTGCGATACGTGTCGCGACGACACCGGCTTTTTCGCCTGAACGCGACAGGCCTGAGAAAAGTCTGGCGCTTCTTCGCTCGGCACTGAATGCTTTGATGCCCCGAATTTGGTTGAGTAGCTCCGAAGCCAAGGCGGCGGCGCTGCCTTCTTTCTTTCGTTGCTTCGATACCGCTTCTTTCATCTTGCCGCCAGAGCTTCGAACCGACCATGTTAGGAGAGGAAGTGGCGCCAAGGCAAGGAGTCCGAGCACGGGGGAAAACCACAACATGAGCCCGAGCGTTGCTATGAATACCAAGAGCCTCTGGACTAAGGAGACCCAGCCAGAGAACAGGATGTCTCGGACCATGTTCACATCGCCCATGATTCGCAATAGCAGGTCGCCGGTTTTGGCGCTGTGATGGAAGGTCAATGGCAATAGTTGTAAGTGTTCGCAGACTAGCCTACGGACCCGGGTTGTGACTTTGCGTCCAACTTGTGCCAGGGAAACTTGACTGATCTTGTTGAGTATCCCGAGTGCCAAGGGGATCAGCAGCATCGTGATTGCGCAAACCCAAAGGAGAGAGTCCTTACTTAGTTGGGACAAGGGCCCGGGGGCACTCTTTCCGTTTGGTATGAGAATGTAATCGATGATCAATTTGAGAGGCCATGGGCGAAGAAGTTCAAAAACTGTCAGGCACAAGGAGGCGCAGATCCCGCTATAGATCAGACGCTTCTGGTCGTGCAAGAAACCACCGAAATGTTTGATGGCCTTTGCAGCGGTTCGCAATACACTCTTTTGAGGAAACAAGGGGCTCACAGGCTCGATCTTTCCGCTTGCAGTTCTTGAACGTGTCGCACAACGGACGTGGCGTTTGCGTTCCATGTGTGATATTGCAATGCGTGTTTTTGGCCAGCAGTCGCCATGTCAGTTCTTCTTTCTGGATTGGTTAGAAGCTGAATGATCGTCTCGCCGAATTCCAGAGAATCCCCTGGAGTGCAGAGAGCGGCATGCCCCGCAGTCAGGTTCGGGATATCACCACAGCGCGTGGTGACAAGTGGCACTCCTGACGCCATGCTCTCAACAACCTTGAGTGGACAAAAATAGAATTCGGAGTTGGGTTCGTAAGGAGCCAAAGACAGATCGGCCAACCGCAAGGCACGGACGGCTTCGCGCTGGGGAAGAGGACCCGTGATAGCGAGGCGATCTGTTAGTCCTCGTGAAGCCATAGCTTCTTCGAGCTCGAATGTCCCCGGACCACCGCCGATAATCTGGAGGGTGACATCCAGTCTTGACCTGCTTAGGAACTCCATGACCGGCGCCAGGATCGTAGTACCGTGCCATGGTT
>JAJRYU010000028.1 GCA_024275615.1 Planctomycetota bacterium | reverse complement strand
GGTCGCGTCTGCGTTCACTATCGCCATGTGGCTTGAGCGAAAGTGTGGCCATGGATTTCGGCTGTAACTTTCGTACTTGAGAAAGATAGGCAAGTGGTTGGGATAGCCGATATCAGTGACAATCACCGAGACCGGGACCATGCGATCGTTGATGATCTTAATGTTTTCAGGTCTGTAGAGTGTACGGTACCGCAACTCCCAGTGGCCTCCTCAGAAATCCTTGGCGTTAGGATTGGCAAATTCTCTGGCGCTGCTGACAAAGAGAATTGGTTTGTTTTGGCGTCTGGCTCGCGCTTGTGCATCAGTAAGATTCTTCGCCCATTGGATGCCACAATTTGCATCATTTATCTTGTGTTGGGCGTTGGTGTCTTGTGCCGCGGCAAAGGGTGATAGCAATGTCCAAGCCAACAGGATGAGTCTTGCTCTTGACACGGGCGTTTTCCTTTCTCTACTGCCGCGGCTGCGATGTGAGGTTTCCACTTGGCTCCATCTCAAGTATGCCTGAGGACGCATGGCTTGGAAAGTCGCGTCCCCAGGGAATCGTGGATTTCAGGTAAATTCGTCACGATTTTTTCATTGCTCCTTGAAGTCAAACGTTTGGCCGTGCTATTTGGGACCATGAGCGACGTATTCCACATTTTGACGGCAGACAGATTCGCAACGCGTTGCCGATCCATTCATGCTTTTGAACTTCTCCCGCACCTTATCTTCGTTTGGTGTTTGGAGAAACTCGGTGGCTGACAGAATGGAGCAATCCAAAATCGATTAGCCGCCATCGGGTCAACCGAAGGCGGCTTTTTTGTTGGCTCTCGGATCCGCTCATTGGGAGCGGGAGGGCGTATTGACAACGGGAGGGCGCTTGATGCGCACAATCGCCAAGAAACTTGGTCAAGGAAAAACACGAAGTCACCGCAAGGACTTCAAGGCACCTCAAGCCCGACCCTCGGTTGACTCTGGACTCCGCTTCCTTTGCACCTTGGCCGAGGCCCTTCATGTCTATGGAACTTCCGCAGATCGCCTCGAGGAGGCTCTTGTCCTCTGTGCTGACAGATTGGGTTTGCAGGCTCAGTTTTTTGCCACACCGACGAGCATAAACGTGTCCATCGAGACCAGACGGGGAGCTGAGACGCGGATGATCCGTGTCGACCGCAGCGAGCTCAATCTCGAAAAACTGGATCGTGTGGATGCGGTCATGAAGAGCCTCATTCGCTCACAAATTGGCCCTGACGCCGCTCGAGACAAGATCAAGAAGGTGAGGGCCTCGCCCAATCGTTATTCCGAGTGGCAGCGGATTCTGGGATACACGGCGGCGGCGGCTTTGGTGGCAAGGCTCTTCGATGGTAGCAGTTGTGAGGTCCTCACGACTGCGGGTACAGCGTTTCTTGTTGGCACCCTGTCGAGTTTGTTGGCCCAAAAGGCGAGATTTCGCCCCCTAGCGAACGTCTTGTCTGCGGCTCTGGCTTCTCTTGTGGCTTTTACCTTCCTGTCTGGCGACGCGGAATCGGCCTATTTGGTGACCGTGGCAAGTTTGATCCTACTCATGCCTGGGCTCAAGGTGACCATGGCCATGCGCGAGCTCGCAACTCAGCATCTAACCGCTGGCACCACACGCATGATGTCTGCCGTTGGCCACCTGTTGGCCTTGGCACTTGGTGTGGCCATGGGGAAACAACTGGCTATGGTTGTCTCTTTGGAAGTGCCCGTGCCTATCCTACCTGAATTGCCGCCATTCAGTCTTTGGTTGGCCGTGGCCCTGGCACCGTTGGCATTCCTTGTCGACTACCAAGTCAAAATCCGTGATTTCCCCGTTGTCGCCGTCGGTTGCTTTGTGGCCTACTTGAGCGCGCGTTGGGGAAGCCTGCATAGTGGTCCGGAACTGGGGGCGTTTGTCGGCGCAACAGCGGTTGGAATCAGCGCCAATATTTTTTCGAGGAGCTTCGATCGTCCCGCCAGTATCATGCTCATTCCCGGCGTCACCTTGCTTGTGCCGGGGGCGGTTGGCTTCCGCTCGGTCTTGGCCCTTCTCGATCACGACGCAATTTCAGGAATTGAAACCGGCTTCACGATGGTCCTGGTCGGCACCGCATTGGGGTCGGGGCTGATTGTATCCAACGTCGTAGTAGCTCCAAGAAGAGCGCTTTGATTGCTGGCCAATCCCCGTGCCGGGCGAATCCCGGGATTTACGATGCCCGAAATTGGACTTGATGGTAAGATCGTCGTTGGTACGGAATCAGAGGACAATAGATGATGACACTCGATGAACTTGCAAACCGCGAAGACGACTTGATGAAGTCAGCTCGGGCTATTGGTACGGTGGAAGAGATCATTGCTCACAATGACGCGGAAGGACTGTACGAATCATGGCAAAAAATACTCGACGGCTATATCAACTTGTTCGAGGACGATGCTGTCTGCGATGAAGCACTGAGACGGGCCCTCTTCTTAGTGTGGTTCTCCTATTCCCAGCCAGCGATGGTCACTGGCTTGGGCGAACTTTCAAAGATCTCCGAAAAAATTGTACTCGAGGAGATTGAAGCGAAGATCGCTGCGAATACTTTGGACCGAGCGACACAATCAATGCTTCTTACTTATGGGGCTGGACTACCATTCGAGAACCACCCCGATCTCTATCGCCTCAATCTCTATCTAATGAAGAAGCTGTGGCCGCGTCCTGAGGATTGTCGTTTGGGTCCGCTTGAGAACCGCGGTGCCATGGGCCAGTATTGGAAAACGCGACAGCAAAATGCGGTAGATAAGTAGGACGGCCAACTCTCGCTAATTGACCTCCGTTGATAGTGACAAACGCGCACGCCGAGTGATTGGTTTGATTCGATTCAGAAGTTCTTTGCCGATCGTTTCCCAAACGCTATGCTTTCTCACTGAGTGCGTACTATTTCAGGAGAAGGCCGTTCCGGCCGCAAAACACTACAAATGAAAATAGGAATCTTTGCACACATGTTTGTCTGCGTGTTGTTTCTTGTGCTTAGCGCCAGAACGCATGCTCAGTTTACTTCCGTCTTCTACAACGACTCCGTAGACAGCCATCATTTCAACAATTCCAACGTCAGCGCCGCAGGAGATGTGAATGGTGATGGCATACCTGATTTCATGGTGGGCGACCCGGGGGATTTGTCTGGAGGATTCCTTGGACCGATTCCCGCCATTGGATTCGTCGAAGTTTTCTCCGGTGCCGATGGTTCTCTGCTCCACAATCTCCTTGGCGACACGCTAGGGGATCGATTTGGTTTCTCAATCAGCGAGGCAGGAGATGTCAACAATGACGGCTTCGACGATATTCTTGTCGGCATTCCCTTCGACGGAACGAATGGTGTAGAAGCTGGAGCCGTGAAGGTCTTCTCTGGGCTGGACGGCAGCGTTCTTTTTTTCCTTCCCGCCACAGCCCCTGGACGTACTTCGGGATGGTCAGTTGCCGGACTGGGAGACATAAATGGCGATGGGCACGATGATTTTGCTGTTGGTGAACCTCAGAACGGTTCCAGCTCTGCAGCCAATTCTCGTGTCCGAATTTTCTCTGGGATCGACGGTTCGTTGATTCGTGTTCATCTTTCTCCTGTTGCGATCTTCAGTGGCGCAAGCGTAGCGAATGCGCATGATGTGAACGGCGACGGAACGAATGATCTAATCGTTGGACAACCTAAATTCAATCCCACGAGTTTTGGTGGTCGTGGTCGTGCACAGGTCTTTTCGGGCGCCGATGGCAGTCTGATCCATACAGTTTTCGGGACATCTGCTGATAGTCGAGCGGGCGAGAGTGTGGATGGAATCGGTGACATCAACGGCGACGGGTTTGGAGATTTCATCGTCAATGAACCGAGCGCGGCAACAGGAAATCCGAACATCACTGGACTCGTGCGTATCTTCTCTGGGTTAGACAAGTCAGTTCTACACACCTTTGTCAATCCGCTTCAGAGTTCAGAATTCGGTACCAAGGTCGCCGGAATCGGTGACGCTGACGGCGACGGCGTCAGTGATTTTTGCATCACTCAAATGGGGGTCAACGTCATTGGGGCCATGTTGCGTGTTCCCGTTGTCAAGGTCTTCTCTGGCGCCAGTCAGGCCCTCATTGCCGAACTGCCGGCGAACTTGACGGCGCGATTTCAGAGTGTTGATGACATCGGCGACATCAATGGAGATGGGAAGAGCGACACTGTTGTTGGTTCCTTCTCTCCTTCATTCAACGGCACGGGCGGTGACATTCGAGTCTACTTGAATGGTGTCGAACCGGTCAGCAGTTACAGTTCAAACTCCGGAAACCCAGCTGGATTGACCCTGCTTTGGCAGCCGAATCTTGGCAATGTCAATTTGCCAACGGGGACTTTGCTTTGCACTGGTGCGACGCCCGGCGGTTCCGGATTGATTCTGGCAAGTCTGGCACAGGCTGATATTCCGGTATTTGGGTTCGATCTATTGGTCGCTATCGATCCTGTGAACTTGGCTCTCGTTGCAACTATTGGTGCTGATTTCGCTGGTGAGTTTGCGGTTGCTGAGGTTTCACGTCGAAATCCAATAATCGCTGGCACCCGAGTTAACGTACAATTCATCGAAATAGGCCCAGCGATTCAGGCATCGAACGGAATACAATTCATTGCGATCCCCTAACGCCAGGGCCGGCAGCCGTTGATTTTGGGCAGCCTTCGCCAGTCGAAGGCTGCCTCTACTTACCACCAGATTTCTTGGCGGCGAAACCTTGTTTGGCCAGTTCTGATATCAAGAGGGCGCGGTGGTCGCCTTGAATCTCAATGACGCCATTCTTGACCGCTCCCCCGGTGCCACAGCGTTTCTTGAGCTTCTTTGCCAAGGCTTTGATAGCAACGTCGTCGAGGGGAAGCCCGTCAATCAAACTGACGGCTTTGCCACCGCGCCCTTTCGACTGAAGACTGACTCTAATCCGGTCGCCGGTAGGGGTATCGACGCTGCGTTTCTTGCAGTCGCATCGCTGGATGACCTGGCCACATTGCCGACATAGCTCACCCATGTCGCTGCTGAACACCGGGCGTGAATTAGAGTCACTGGAAGGCATCGCGCGTTTCTCCTCATGGATTGAATCTTATGGGCAGTTGAAAGGGGAGACTGATTTCCTACTTCTTTTTGTGCCCTTGTGGAGCGATACGCAGTTTCTTCCATGGAACTTCTAGCCCGCGCATGGTCGACGACATGCCGCCGAATTCGTGGCATTGGGTGCACGATCTATGTTCCGGGTCATTGGCCTGGATTTCCTTGCACTTTTGAGACTCGTGACAAGAAGTGCAATTATCCTGAGATTTGGGAGCCCAAGTGTGAGGTTCGTGGCAGGTTGTGCAATCACCATGATCAGCCAAGGCATGCATCGGAGATTTTTCTGTTGGGTGACAAGAGGCGCATTGGGAATTGCTGGGTGCGTGCTGCTCCGGGCTGTGGCAAGTGGAACATGCGAAGTTCATCGTTGGGGAAGAACTCTCGGCTTCATGACACTCGGCGCAACCTTCCTGGGGACTGTCATGCCCTGTATGGCAACTCCAGCAGGCGATCTTGTCGTGGTCGTGGCTCTGGAAAGGGTGGAGTGATGATGCGTTGGCCGGTATTTCCTTGAGCGAGGCGTCGAGGCGAGATTCTTCGAAAAAGACGTGGCAGAGATCGCAGCGGTCTTCAATCTTGTTCTGAGCCTTGTCGACGAGGTTGCCGTCATGGCAACGAAAGCACCCAGGGAATGCTCGGTGGCCAATGTTGTTCGGATAGGTTGACCCGGTGACTGACATGCTGGGGAAGTTGCTTTCAGCGTAGGCATTCTGAATGGCTTTGATGGAGTCGGCAATCTCCGAGCTGCGGTCTGTAGAAACTTTCGGAAAATTGGTCTGGTAGAAAGTCAAGACATCGTTTTCGATGGCCGATAGTGCTGCTGACTTAGTCTTTTGATCGCGGATCATGGCTTGGATTGCCACTCTCTTAATGAATGGCAATGTTGAACTGATGTCCTGTCTAAGCAAGGCCCTGTCGATCAATTCATCTGGTGTCTTGAAATTGTGTGCCGGGCGATTGTGACAAGTGAGGCAGTTCATTTTTTGCACGGTCATGCCATCGACGGTTGAATCCTTGTAGACCGGCTTGTTCTCAAGTTGACGATTGTAAATCGTGACCGACCCGGATTCCTGTCGTACAGCGACGCGGGCGATTTCTTGGGCGAATTCGTCGGCAAACCAATATTCGATCCTGCCTTCCAAACCAGCATGCCAGTGTATCGCAGGATCTTCTCCAGGAATTCGAGTGCCGCCGTTTCGCAAGAGCATCTTGATGTGGCGCTCTGTGTTTGGAGCATCATAGCCAAAACGTGTTCGATTGCTCATCTGAGACTCTTGGAGCATGCTTGGCCAGTGACAATTTAAGCAGTTCTTTGCCAACTTCTGGGAACCCTCTGATGGCAAACGAATCGGCCGGTGATAGGAATTTGTGGCGATTTGGTAGACCTGCCTCATGCCCGAGATTTTCGCTTCGGCGTAGCTCTTGATCTCGTGACCAACATGGCATTCAACACAGGGAACATTGGCATGGGGAGAGTTGGCGTGTGCGACGGCCTGGGGGTCCATGGGCTCATGGCAAAGAGCACCACAGAACTTTGTCGACTCGGTGTAATGGTAAGCGCGAGTGGCACCAATGATTGAACCGAATACGAAAAGAATCGAAAAGAAGACAGAGGCACTAAAGGCCACGCGATGTCGAGGATTGTGCCAATCAAGGGGCGGGCCGATGGGGAGATTTTTAAGTGATTGTTTCTTCGCGCGACGACGCTGAAAAATGAGGCCAATTGCAACAATACTGAGTCCAGCCATCATGACGCTTGGAAACAGCATGAATGTGAGCAGGCCTTGGTAAGGTGAGGAATCCTCGCCATTCCATAGGTCAAATCCCAGTGCCACCAGGCTTGCACTCAGGCCGCTCACGGTGATGACAGAACCAGCAAGGCAAATTGGATGGAGTAGTGCCGCCCTAATCGTGTTCTTGGCTGCGACCTTCTTCCGTTTCTCTGGGCGAGTTTCCTCGGGCTTAGTGCTCATCAGGGATTCCTTTCCCCTTGGCAGGTATTGCGGTTCGATCGTAGGCCTTGTCAGCGTGGCAAGCGCTGGCGCATGAGCCACCTTTCGCCGTCTTGCGGAACTCAATTGTGAGTGGCCAACCTGATGGGCCAAACGGTGTCGACGATTTCATCAGCTTCTCTTGTTCGCTACCGTGACTTTCATGACAGACCCCGCAGCTTCGCCCTTTGACTCGATTGACATGAACGTAGTGCAGGTTATTGTCGCCGTTTCTGAATGCTGTTTTTGTTGTTCGTTTGCTGGCGACGAGTTCCTGATCGTGACACTTGAAGCAAAGCTTGTATCGCTGATTGGAGTAGGTTTGATAGAATTCGGTCGAGAAATTCTGTACGAGTAAGTCCCCGTAGACCGATCCGTGCCCATCGTGACATTCCTGACATTCGCCCTTTTTGACCGGTTCATGAACATGTTTTGACTTGGAAATGAGGTCTTTGATGTCCGGAATCTCCTTCGTGTCAGAAACCTTGATGACCTGCGAGTGACAAGAAAAGCAGCTCTTTGACGGGGTTTTCGCGAGTAAGTTCGAACGAGATGCGGCATGAGGATCGTGGCACTCCAAGCAGGCATCTTTGCCATCGAGGGCACCATGCATCTTGATGGCTGTCCATTCGATGATCGGTCGAAATTCAATTTTGGCACGATTCTCGACCAATTTGCTGCCCATTGGGCCAACTCCTGTACCCAGAGATT
>JAJRYU010000351.1 GCA_024275615.1 Planctomycetota bacterium | reverse complement strand
GCTCCCTAGCGCAAGACGACGATGCTTTTGGCGAATTGGTTAAGCGCTACGAAAAGTCGCTCTACAACATCGTTTTTGGTGTCGTGAGTGATGTCGAAGTAGCACGGGATGTGACTCAGGAGACATTCCTTCGGGCCTATCAGTTCCTTGAAAAGTACCGCAAGAGTTTTCGATTCTCGACCTGGCTTTTTCGCATTGGCGTCAATCTTGGCATTTCGCGTTTGAGGCGACATCGCCTGGAGAGCGACACGTTTTCTGCAGCAGGAATTGTTCATCACGGTTTGCTGCGAAAAGGGGGGATTTCGAATCCCGTAGATGAAGCTATGCGCCGCGAAAGAGCCCAGGAAGTTGTCAAAGGTATGGGGGAGCTCTCCGAGCGCTACCGAACCGTGCTTTTGATGAGATATCAAGACGGACTTACCTGTCGTGATATCGGTCAAGAACTTGGAATTTCAGCCAACTCAGTGAGCATCATTTTGCATCGCAGCAAGATGAAGTTGAAAGAGTTCCTGAGCGCGGCGGAGGGTTGATCATCATGGATAGTGGAAACAGTGACCTTTGTGCCTGGACGGAAGAGCGATTGGAGCTTTTTCTCGATGGCGAGTTGTCTGGCTCCGAAAACCTGCGCTTTCAAACGCATCTGAAAGAGTGTGACGAGTGCGCTGCTTATTGGGCTGACGACGAAGCGATTTCCGAAGCACTCCTTGTTGCAGTTGCCCCTGAGATTGGTGCCGATGCTGGCCAGAATTCAGACCCAGATTTTGTCAAGAGAGTTTTGGATGAACGTAGCGAACGTCCCATCACTCATCATTCCAGTTCTGTTGTTGTTGTCGGTAGGAATCCGTTTTTCTGGTCAACCATCTCTGCCGTTGCCGCTTCTTTGATTACTGCTTTCCTTTGCTTCGGGCTGATCAATAAGGACATTAGAACGACACCCCAAGAGGTCGCTTCTGTCCAACATGCGGGTGCCCAAGTGGGATTCTCTCAGGGCCATGTCCTGATGCGTCCGATTGGTGCCAGCGATTGGCAGACCGTTGCTGATGGCGCTCGATTGGTTGGACGCGTTGACCTCAAGACAGATGCGGATTCCCGTCTTTTGGTCCGCTTAGAAGGGAGTGATGGTCAATTCCTACTGGGGGAAAAATCCGAGCTTAGGATCGAGTCACTACCGACAAGCGCGTCATCCAAGATTGAGATGGAGCTTGATGCTGGCAGACTTTCCTGCGATTTCGGCGATGTCATGTTCTTGGCTGGTACTTTGGGAATCGACATCAACGGCCGCAATGCCTCTTTTGACCTCACCAGGGGTGATGAGAATGTGGTGCATACTATTGATGCACGGCTCACAGTCACGCGGGGCCAGTTAGTCGCATGTGCTGATATTGGCGCCGAAAGGACCATTAAGGAAGGTGGCATCTTTGCTGTCAAAGATGGGTTGTTGTTGGAATACGATCGCCTCCATGACGTCGAAAATGTCCACTTGACTCGTGGCGCCACTCGTCGACGTTCGAGTTCCTTTCTCGACGTAGAGCCGCCGGCTGAGCATTCTGGTTTGACGGCTTCACAAAGCCGTGAACTCAGTTCGTCGTCGGAACAACTGGATAGCTGGCTTCGCGCCGTTGTTGGGCGCGGCTACCTCAATTTGGCTGAGCCGGACTCTGTGACATCACAGTTATTTAAGTGCATGCGTCTTTCTGGCAATGAGGGCCTTGAGATCATTCGACTTAAGTTCGCCAATGAACTTGATCCCCTACGGCGCAGGGCTCTCGGTGGACTGGCTGGTGCCATCCATACCGACGCTGCCATCGAATTCTTACGTCTTGCGAGCAACGATCCAGCGTTGACTGTGCGCAAAGCTGCGGTTTTTGGTCTCAGTCGTAGTCGAAATGATCTGAGTCAATTGTTCTTGTCGATTTGCCTGAAGGAAAACGATCGGAGTCTTCGATTGAGCGCGGCCTTCTTGGCCGCCATGGGTGGCCAGCAGCGCGGATTTGACGAGATGATTGCCATCTACCGAAACACAAAATCCACGTTCTGGCGGGATCAGATCGTCCAGTTGGCGGCTCGTGTTGAGCATGGTTTCAATGGCCGCGCGAGTTTCTTCGTGGATGTCATTCGCAACTTTTCAGCCAACGAGAGCCGGGAGGTTCTTGTCACGGCGTTAGACGCTCTTCAGGCATCAGGGCAGGGCGACTTGGCAAGGCGTGCTGTGCATTCTCTGTTGACGAATTCCAAGTTTGATCGTCGCACTGCAGCGTTTATCAGCAAGCGTGCTCAAGCCCTACGACATTGACCGGATCACGGCCGCTCAATCGCAACACAAACAACATGACTTGTTGCCGCGCCAACTAACGTGGGTTGTGTTTGCATGTCTACCACGGACAAGCTGAACGCCATGTAGGCAACAAAATTGGGCGGCAAGCAGGGCAGAGATGGCATGGTCAAAATGGCCTGAGCGTTGCCACTGGCGTCCGTCGCGCCTTGAGGCCGCAAGAAGAACCCTGCGTTTGATCCCGGGCAGATCGTTGGATCAAGGACCACGGGGGCGCCATTACCTCCGGCCTGAATCAGCGCCAGCGATTGGAAGAAGAACGCGTCTGGCAGCAATGGGGCAATGCGGGTATCGGGAACTTGAAAGGGAATCCCACCTCCCAGCGGGCGCGGGGGATCTAAGGCAGCATCCAGACAGACCGTGTCAGTCATCAACGAATAGAGGATGGCGAAAGGCATCAATGGATAATCTGGAGCCTGTATATCGATGGTGATCTGTGTGTTGTGAATGCCCCAGAGGATGTGTGGAAGCCCGGTCGTTGCGCTGACACCGTCGGATGATGTCAAGGTGAATCCAATCATTGTTTTGCGGAAGGTAATATCGATGGGATTCAAGTGCTCCGTGCCAACGTAGGGGAGCGTTGTTCTCTGCCCCGTTGCTCTGTTGTAGACATAGATCCCTGGGACACCCATGTTCTTCGAGCGGCCGGCGAAAAACAGATTGCCGTAGTTATCAGAGATGGCTCCTGCCGGAGCTTTGAGGTCGGGCAATGAGCCGAAATTCAAGAATGTGTTGACGGTTGCGCTTCCCGTAGGACCAACGATTTCAACGACTTCTGTTGGCCCGCTGCCGTAATCGCCGACGACATACATGAGGTCGTCTGTGTCTCGTGGCAAAGTGATGCCAATGGGGCCGAAGTTGGCGATCGAGGCAGCAATGTCGACATGTTGTTGCACAGTACCCGCGGCGATATCGACTGCGAGTATATTGCCACCTGATTGGTTGGCAATGAAAAGAGTGTTGCCAGCGTAGTCGATAGCCAAGGAGCGAGGGTGGACGAGAAGAGGGTCAGTAATGGTCTGGACCAAGGTTCCAGTATCATCGTATTCCAAGATAGTCGCACTGGCCGTGTTATTGCCGAAGGCACAAAAGACATGGCCATCTGCGGAATTCACAACGACGTCTTGAGCCTTTGTGCCTGTGGCAAATGGAGCGACGTCGGGAAGTAGCGGATTGCCTACGAAGCGCCAAATGTCGTTCCCGCGAGCGACAAAAAGTTCACCGGTGTCGGCGAAAGCACCACCACGGTATTGGTTACTGCCGACCGAAGGCAATGTGCTGAGGAAACCACCGGAATGAGTGTAGAGACGTAGCTCGCCGTCGCTGCCATTCATTTGCACGCCACGGTCGACAACCACAAACTCGGTTTCTTCGAAGGTTTGCGATGAAGCAAGCAGACAAGCTGACAAACAGATCATCGAACAAAATAGTCTTGGGAACATGGAGCAGTTTCTCATTCTTCGATTGATGGACCAGGTTTGAGGACCGACGCCAACACTATACCGGAGCTGGGCTTACAGTTCGACGAAATTAACCGGACCGACTTTTGGTCAATTTCGAATCAACCACAGTGAATTCGGACCCTTGGAATGAGGAGGGGGTTGGTTGATACGAGGAAACGCTGAACAAGGGGTCATGTTCAGCGCTTCAGCGTTATCGTTGTCTCGCCAGGTGATCTAGAAAATGTCGATGATCTCGAGAAAGGCCTGAGCGTTAATCATGGCGTAGTTGGAGTCAATGGACACGCGGGTGAATTCGCTGGTTGGAGCTTTGTCGCCCACAAGACCTAATGCGACTACAGCGAAAGCCCGAGTCAGATCGGTTTCAGAGTTGGTTTTTATCAACTTAATAAGTGGTTCAATAACACGGCGGTCGCCGGTACGGCCCAAGGCTGATGCCATGCCGCCCTTGACTTGGATACTCCCGGAGTTCTTGAGCGTCGAGACCATCTGTTTGAGCGAGTCATCATCATACATCACAGCCATGGCAAGCCCACATGAACGGACGAGGCGTTCGTTTCGGGCTTCGGCCAAGATCTGACGGATCTCAAGGAGGGCTTTTGTGTGATCCAGCATAGCGAGAGCTGTGATCAAGGAACTGCGAAGGTCTGGGTTCTTCGTTTTCTTGAGAATCGCGAAGAGGGTTGGGCTTGAGGCGCGGTGATCCATGATCGCCAAGGCGATGGCCATGGCGCCACGGAGTGACACATCTCGCTCTTTCGAGAGGATCTTGAGCATGTCTGGGGCTGTACTTAGGTCTTGCGCCACACCGAGCGCTAGGGCGGAGTAGGCTCGATCTTCCCGATTCTTGTTCTTGAGAAGGTTCTTGCGCAAAGCGCTCAAGATCTCGTCGCCCCCGATTCGACCCAGCGAAATCGTGAGGAAGTAACGAGCGTGTGCGTCTTTTTCTTTCTTCCAGTGCTTGAGGAGTTTCTTAATGGTCTTCTTGTCGTCCGATTTGATTGTTCGACCGAGCAAAATTGCCGCCCCTCGTCTGGTATCGTTGCTCCGGGCCTTGAGGCCCTTCATGCCGAATTCCGCCGACAGGGGATCGGCCAATTTCGCCAATCCAACAAGGGCCATGGCTGTGAAGCTCTTATCTTTGGTCTTGTCGCTCTTGAGTGCGGCCATGAGTGGCGTGGCGTTTTCTGACCGTCCCAAGAGTCCTAAACCCATGGCTCGACAACCGTCGACTTCTCGGGACTTCAGGGCCGAGAGTTTGCTAAAGGGATGGCGTTCCCCGAGGCGTTTGGTCAGAGATTTCTGGGCCTTGTCGCCTCCTCCAAGTCCAAGGGCAATGGCAGCCATACCCCTATCCTTGAAGGCGGTATTTGGAGCAAGAAGTACTTGCGTAAGAACCTGATCAGCCATGGGGTGGCGCAGAAGCCCAAGGCCCATGATGGCTCCTTGGCGCACTCGGCGGTTCTTGTCGCCCAGGAGTTTTTGGATCGCGGAAAGCACGGGCACTTCCCCGGCGCGTCCCAGTGCAATTGCCGTCGCGTCTCTAACATCGGCACTCTTGTCGCCAACGAGGCCCATAAGCGCCGGGATAATGACGTTGCGAATATCTTCTTTGCTGGCGCTTTGGTGGGCGGCACCACCAACGTCGTATTTCTCATTGTTCGCCTCGTTGGCGCCGGACTTGTCAACCCGACGTTGCCGTACGTTGAAGTACTCTTCACGATTACGATCCCACCAATTGAGCCAAGAGGGATCTCGGCCCGAGGTGACACCTCCATTCTTAGGTGATCTTGGTCCAGGTCCCGGTCCAGGCGTTCCCCCGCCGCCTTGGCCTGGCCCACCGTATTGCCCGCCGTGGGCCCATGCGCTGGGCGCACCGATACAGGCAAAAATGATCGTGGCGAGTGCGAGTTGGAAGAGACGTTTGTTGATGTGTGTCATGCCGAGGACCTTTGTTGTAAACATAAATGCCGCCCAGAGCGGTACCGAACACCCGAGTCCGGGCATATTGACTCGGTTTCGCTCCTGAAAAGCGCTTTGAACCAGCCATCACCGCCTCCTAAGTCTTCCTTCTGCAAGAAGGAAGCCAATAAGCAAACGGGGACTTGGTCTCGCAAAACAACCGAGCGAAGACTCTCGCGTGTCCAGTATCCACCAGTGTCCGGGAATAAACCAGCTTTTGTTTTCCAGCCCTTCAAGCGAAAAAAAAGAAGCCCCAGGTGTCCCTGGGGCTTTCTCAGTTCTTTTTCTTGGTGTGAAGCGTGCTTTGCAGTTTGCACGCTTCGATGACTTGTGATTTTCCGAGGTGGCATTTTTTTTTTCGATTCTCGCTACCTATACGGGTGGGGCTGCTATCGGTGGGTTGGACGGTGGATTTGAAGACGGGGCCAACAGTCGGAGGGGAGAGTTTCTTGGCAGGGGAGCCCTGGTGGGGCGATCAACCTCGCTGAAACTTTCCGTATTCACAAGTCAAAGAACAAGATCTGCAACAGCTATCCTCATGCAAAGGGCTGTCCAATGAATATGGATTTCTTGATATGTACGTAACATCTTGAAAAAGAAAGATTTGTGACGATATAGGGTGTTTCCCCAGGGCAGGTCAGATTGACGTAATGGGGCAGTTGTAACCGGTATGGATACCGTTTTTGGGGCATAAGTCAGTCATTCCAAGAGGTCACCGACTGTGGAATTGACGATCTTCAGGTGAGGTGCCTTGGCAAGGACCATGCGTGAGACATGCCAGAGTGCCCGTTTGACTCCCCACGTCGCTCGAGGGAAGCCGATCGCTGAGGTCTTGATGGTGATCTTGTCGCCTGCCAAGATCAGCACATTGACGCCGATTTGCTGATTCAGTCTGCCTTCTTTGATCATGGTCTCCACCATGTAGTGAGACTCGCCATGTTGTTTGAAAGCGCGGACGAGGTTGATCTGGACGTCGACGTCACGGTGTCGTTCCTGAAAATTCTGCCGTTCAAAACCGGCGAATACGTCGTCCAAATCCACTTGACCATTCAGGGCTACGTTCGGCATATCTTCTTTCCTATCCCTAGGCTTTTCGGCCCCCAGAGGTACTTGGCGTTTCCAGACGAAGAAGTGATTGCCAATACCAACTTCTTGGGCTTTCTTTTGATAGCGAGTGATGATGCGGCCATCCAAGTTCGAAACACGTGTTTCGTTCAGTGTGTTGCCCAGTTCCTCTTGCGATTCGAGGATTTCAGAGATCCACTGGGCGTAGTCCGCGTGGTCTGTGGCGATCGTCAAAGTGCCATGTGCTTTCAGGCTGAGAGCGACAGCGCGGATAAACTCTCTTTGCAGGAGGCGACGGCGGTGATGTCTTTCCTTAGGCCAAGGATCTGGGTGGTTGATGAACACTTCGTCAAAAGTCGCGTGCTGAAAAAGCGACGTCATGGCTTGGCCGGCATCACAACGCAACACGCGGACGTTTTCGAGGCCCAAACGTTCGATCTTCTTGAACAGGCGCTGAATCGGATCCCAAGCCAATTCAATGCCGATGTAATTGCGATCGGGGAATCGGGTGGCAATGTCAATCAAGAAGGAACCGTCGCCAAAGCCAATTTCCAAGACCACAGGCATTTCACTGGGAAAAATCGTGTCTGGGTTGAGTGGCCAGTCCATGTCTTTCCAAGGAATCAAGTAGTCTGAAATCTGTTCGCTGAGAGGCTTCAAGGGTTTCTCCATTGTCGGAATACTACGCACGATATCAGAGGCCGCCGGGGGGATTCAACGAATCCGACCGCATATGACGGGAGAGTCTCAAATCTTGAGAAACGTGGGCTTCAACTGCTGAAGTATATTGTGACAGCCATGGGGAGGGCATAAGATAGGGCCACACGCGAGGGTGGCGGAATTGGCAGACGCGCTGGATTTAGGTTCCTGTACCGAAAGGTGTGAGGGTTCGACTCCCTCCCTTCGCACTCCAGAAATGGCCCCAGATCATTTTTTCTTCCTTTTTCAATCCGGGTCTGGGGACCGCTCCCACCGGTAGCCCAACCCCCTCGCTTCTCTCAAGTCAAGAATCGGAGAGCGGGCGGATTTGAGCGAAGACCGCTTGGGGCAAACTTGGTGTGATTTCTGACATTGAGGCGTCCGACTCAATCGATGTTGACGTCCTTAATGTCGGAGGTCGCTTTGACATCAAACAACCACGACAATTTCCTTCGTACGGTTTTCTCAACTCCCGATCATGCAGCATCTTTGCTGGGAACTACGATGGGCGAGAGATTTCTTCGCAACTTTGATCTTTCAACCTTGTCCCTGGTTTCTGGGACGTTTGTCGATGAAGATCTTCGGCGCCATGAGGTTGATCTTCTTTTCAAGATACAAGCGACCGAGAAGCTGGTTTACATCTATGTTTTGGTTGAACATCAAAGCACACCCTTTGCCATGATGCCCGTGCGACTTTTTCGCTACGTCAGCAAGATTTACCAAGCTTTGGACGCCGAAAATCGCTCGCAGCGCCATGTTCCTGAGATCATTCCCGTGGTTCTCTATAACGGAGAAAGAAGATGGACAGCGCCTGTGAAACTCAGTGATTTCTACTCGAGACCAACTCTGACAGGTCTGGCTGGCGTCGCGCCCATCGAATTGGAGTACAAGCTTTTTGATTTGTCGGCGACATCGGATGCGCAAATTCGCGAACGAAAGCGTGTTACCACCAGTGTGGCCGTCCTCTCGCTCTTGTTCCTTAAACACTTTCGCAACGAGTACTTTGGTCAATTACTAAAGGAATGGGCCTCTTTCTTCAAAGATGCCTATCGCGAAACGAAAGGCGAGAGCTTTGTGCAGGCGGCGATTTGCTATATTCTGGAATCGACCAACGCGGCTCATGAAGACCTCATTGACTGCATTGTTCCTTACACCGAACCGGAGGTGGAATTCGTGATCAAGACCACAGGCCAGAAGCTCAGGGAAGAAGGTCGAATCGAAGGTCGGCAGGAAGGGCGACAGGAGGGTTTGACCATGGGGCGCCAAGCTGCGGCCAAGGCGTTGCGGCTGATCTTGCTTTCTCGATTTCGAGACTTGACTGACGATCAGAATCGAAAGATTGATGTGGCCAGCTTCGAGCAGTTGGACACCTTCCTCGATCGCGCCTTTGTGGTCGGGACAGTTGACGAGGTGCTGCGTTGAGTACGGAGTCGATGAACAGGCTCGCGCCTTTCTTGATTTTGAATGCAAGACCACTCAATGGGTAGCGACCCTCATCTCACCCCTTCCCGCCCAGGAGCATTGCACCACAACCCGGCATGCGTGTCTTGATCGATACATAAGGGAGGGTGGCACACGTGCGCCACTTGCGTCAGCTTTGCGACGAAGGTCCATGACTTACTGGTCTTTTCGGGCAGATCTCACTCCGACCGAGAACCCAAACTCCTACTCCCATTCAGTCCTTGGGAAATTCCTGGCTGTACATCTCTTCGTTGAAGCCGACGACGAGTGTTTTTCCTAGGGAGATCGATGGGGCTCTGAGATTTCCAGACGGCCCGATGATGGCTTTGATCACGTCGCTCGTGTCCGCAGACTTGAGACCAAAACGCAGGACCTTCTTACCTTTGGCGACCACAACATGCGTGTGCTGCGCCAAGAGTACTTCTGCTGCTGCGGGATCAATTCGCTCCTTGGTTGCATTCACCACCGTCCCGGTCGTGATGTTCCGGCTTTTAATAAAAGCATCGGAACGTTTGCAGCTCGTTCAGCTCTTGCGATGGTAGTACCACTTTATCTTCTTCATATCGCGTCAACGCCCAACTATAGGTCTTTCAATTCCTTGACCATCTCTTGGACGGCTTTCTTGGCATCCGAGAAGATCATCATGGTATTGGGATATTCGAAGAGTGAATTCTTGATGCCAGCATAACCCGGACTCAAAGATCTCTTGATGACAATGACGTTTTGAGCTTCGTAGCAATTCAAGATTGGCATGCCAGCGATCGGGGAGTCGGGGTCGTTGGTGGCGGCTGGATTGACCACGTCATTGGCACCGACGACGATAGCCACAGCGGTGTTCTTGAATTCACCATTGATGTCGTCCATGTCAAAGAGCTTGTCATAAGACACATTGGCTTCTGCCAGAAGCACGTTCATGTGGCCAGGCATGCGACCGGCAACAGGGTGTACAGCGTACTTTACGACAGTGCCGTTCTTCTCCAAAATGGCGTCTAGCTCAGCAATCGCGTGTTGAGCTTGGGCAACGGCCAAACCATACCCTGGGACAATGATGACTTGCGGGGCACCGTCGAGGAGCATGGCGGCCTCTTCAGCGCCAAATGACGTGACGTTTTCGTACTCCGAATTGTCGCCCGTACCACCGCCGCCGGTGTCACCAAAGCCACCGGTCAAAACGTTGATCAAGGAGCGGTTCATGGCCTTACACATTAGGTTGGTGAGGATAATTCCAGCAGCACCGACGAGAGCACCACAAACGATCAACATCAAGGCGCCTTCACTTCCTTGTTGGGCGCTCAAGAGTACAAAACCTGTCATGGACGCAGCGATGCCCGAGTAGGAGTTGAGCAGGGAAATCACCACGGGCATGTCTGCTCCGCCAATGGGAATGACCAAGAGAACTCCCAAGGCCAAGGCAATCAGAAGAACAAGAATCATCAACAGACCGGTTATGAAGCCACCGGTCGTGGCGTAAACCGCCAACCCTGCGAAGAGAATCATGGCCGCGAAGGAGCCCAAGTTAATGAGGTGCCTTGCCGGCAGCAGAATGGGTGCGCCTTTCATCTTGCCAGAGAGCTTGGCGAAGGCGATCACTGAACCGCTCAAGGTGAGCCCCCCCACCAAGAGACTTAGTGCGAGCGCAATGCCGGTGGTACCGCCACCGGGGATCTCTGAGAGAGTCTTCTCGATGTCCAACTTGTCGAGTTCAACCCACCAGCCGCTGTAGCGCAACTTGAAGAACATCGACAGAGCCACCAAGAAGCTCGCAGCGCCACCAAGGCCATTGAAAAGAGCCACAAGCTCAGGCATCGACGTCATTTCAACTCGTTTCGCCAGAATGCCGCCAATGGCGCCGCCGACGATGAGACCGGAGATGATCCAAGTGTAGTTGACACTGCCCAAAGCGATGAACGTGGCGATGACGGCCAAGAGCATGCCAATTCCAGCCAAACGATTACCGGCTTGAGCTGTCCGGACTCTGGACATGCGCTTGATGCCAAAAATGAAGCAGCCGGCGCCAACGAGGTAGGATGTATGAACCAGAAAGTCAGTCATGACAGAGTTGTTTCCGTGGAGTCAGAATTATTTCTTCGCGGGGGCTGAGAACATCTTGAGCATGCGGTCGGTTACGGCAAACCCACCGACGCAGTTGATGGTGGCAAGAACGATCGCCAAGAATCCCAAGATGTTGCTACCGCTAAACGCCGCTGTTGTCGCACAAGCTAGCGCCCCGACAACTGTGATTCCTGAGATGGCATTTGCTCCCGACATCAAAGGCGTGTGCAGCGTTGGTGGGACCTTTGTGATGATCTCGACGCCAAGAAAAAGGGCCAGGACAAAGACGTATAGGCCTACGATAAGCATTAGGAATTCCCTCCTTCGTTTGCGATCAACGAAGCCGTCGGTCCGTGTTTGATCTCTTCTTCGAAAACAACGCATGACTGGGCTACAACTTCATCTTCAAAGTCAAAGACGAGCTCGCCTTCCTTTACCATCGACAGGAAGAACGTCATGATGTTACGGGCATAGAGTTCGCTTGCGTTGACTGACAACGTGCCCGGAAGGTTGCGAGGGCCGATGACCGAAACCCCGCCGACGTCGGTCGTTTCTCCGGCCACTGTACATTCGCAGTTGCCACCTTGTTCGGCAGCAATATCGACAATGCAGGAACCAGGCCGCATTCTCTCAACGAGGCTCTTGGGCACAAGAACCGGGGCTTTTCGGCCTGGTATGAGAGCTGTGGTAATCACAACGTCGGATTCGGCGATTTGGTCGCCGACGATTTGGCGTTGTCTTGCCAAGAACTCGGGTGTTGGAGGCTTGGCGTAACCGTGTTCGTCTTCCAAATCTTCCATGCCAGGGATATCGATAAACTTGGCACCCAAGCTTTCGACTTGTTCTTTCACCGCCAAGCGAACATCAGTGGCCCAGACTTGTGCCCCCAGTCGTTTCGCCGTCGCGATTGCCTGGAGGCCAGCGACGCCGGCACCCATAATCACAATCTTGGCGGGTTTGACAGTTCCCGCGGCGGTCATCAAGAGCGGGAAGTAGCGTGGCAATTGGGCCGCTGCCAGGAGTACGGCTTTGTAGCCAGCGATGTTGGCTTGCGAACTCAGCGCGTCCATGCTTTGTGCCCGAGAAATTCGGGGTACGAGATTCATAGAGAAAAATTTGAGGGCGCGATTTTGAGCCAATTTGACATCGTCGAGGGCCGACTGCGGAACAAAAAGGGAGATAAAGACCGCTCCCTTCTTCACCAACTCAAGTTCGTGTTTTCCCGACGGATGGGGGCCAGGTTCGCGCACTTTGAAAATGACGTCGGCTTGTGAAAAAGCATCGTCACCGGCAGGCATGAGCTCAGCACCTGCAGCCTCATAAGCGGAGTCGACGATAAAAGCGCCAGCGCCAGCGCCAGCTTCGACCTGCACTTTGAGGCCGGCCTTGATCAGCTTGCCGACGGATTCTGGCGAAGCGGCTACGCGCGTTTCACCGTCGGCCGTTTCCTTTGGGATGAAGACTGTAACCATGTTTTGGGATTCGTCCTTTTCTTGAGGTTAACCTGCGGCTCACGCTCTTGAGCTGCCCCGCGATCGACCCATTTCGCACCCACTTTTACGTGAAAAGGGCGATCCTGTCTGCCCTTGATGACGAGGAATTGTCCGAAGAAGGCAATAAATCGGCAAGGTCTCTTTGTGACCCACAGAGCAGACTAAGGGACGATGAGTTTGATGTTGCCATTCGTAGTCTGAATGCGCGATTTCTTCTTCCGGTTCTTGACTACGATCGTGGCACTTGTCTTGTTTTTTCTGAGAAGAGTGCCCCGTTCACCCAAATCCCACTCCAACTGACCTTGAGGGTTGATGAGCTGGAATTCGCCCGTTTGTTTTCTGCCGATTGTAGCCTGAATGGATGAGTTAGTGCCCTTGACATCAATGACGCCGCTGAATGTTGGGTAGCACTCAATTTCGATGCGCTCGTTCGTTGTTTCAATCTTGACATTTTCTTGGACGCCAATGATCTTGACCCAACCGTCAGAATTCCTCACGGTCACTTTGCCCTGAATCTCGTGGCAAGCGACATCTTCGCCTTTGGCGTCGATCTCAACATCACCTTCATGATTGAAAATTCCGATTCGAGCGGCCTCCGACGATATTCTCAGAGCACCTTCCAACCGCGTCACTTTGATTTTTCCCTCGTTGGCATTTATTTGCGTTGAGCCGCCAACGGGGACGATGACCTTGAGATCGCATGATTCGCCGTCGAGAAGTCCACCATCTGGCCAACGAACGGCGATCTTTAGCCGTCCGTCCTTGGTATTACGCTCAAGGATACAGGCCTTGGCTCTTTCGTCTGTTGTTGCTTTCACCAAAGCCGTGATAATCAGCGTTGAAGACTCATCGGCCCCTTCGATAGTGATGTCACCTCTGGCATTTTCGATGACGAGATCAACCGCCTCTTTCTGCTGGAGTTTCTGTTTGAACTCATGCTCAAAGGTATTTGCGCCGCAGCCCAAAGGGAGGCAACAAACAGCACCAAGGCCAAAGGCAGCGACAAGAGTGAAGATTCGCACAGTTTTTTCCTAAATTGCAAGGAGCCTGTGCTCCTTCTTACCGTCCTTCATAATATTCTGCCGACGAATCGACAAGCTTATGGCTGTTAAGGCCAGGGATTGTGGCGTGGACTCTCAAGTATGGGGCTCGATCTCGCCTATTCTAGTCGGTGCCGTCTCAGGAGAGGGAAGAGAGAAGAAGATGAACAAACTCGCCGTTGCAGTGGTCCTACTGGCTCTCTTGGGGGCGGGATTTGCGTTCTTCCAGTTTCAACAGGACGCGGATTCCGGCGACCTTGATGGCGTCGATATCGCGTCCGTGCCCAAAGGGGGCGACACGACCCGGCGAGCCAAGGGTGTGGTGCCCAAGCAAATTCAGGCTCTTGATGCCCAAAGCCAGTCAAATACCGAAGGCCAGGAAAATCCTGCCTCTTCTACTGCCAAGAACCGTGTCATTGGTCGCCTTTTGGATGAATTGGGGAAACCAATTGTAGGTGTCGAAGTCTCTGTTTCATCGGTATCTCACATCACGCCATTCGCTAATCTGGGCGGCAAGAAAATGGAGCCATTGAAAGCGATCACAGATGAGGGGGGTGCATTTGTGCTGCGAGGAGTGCCTCACGGTCCCAGGCAAAAAATAGAAGCGTGGCCACAAGAGTTCCGCAAGGCCAGAAAGGTCTTCGATTTCTTCAGCGGCGTGGAATATGACGTGGGGGATCTCATCGCCCAACGGGGCGCCGTGTTGGCCGGCCAAGTTTTGAATTCTGCAAGCGTACCCGTTGCCGAAGCTGAAGTTTCGATAGCTGTCCCCAAAGGGAATTCTGCCGGCGTATTCGTCATTTTTGGCTCAAACTCCCTCAATGCGCGCCATGTCACGACGGATGAAAATGGACGATTTCGTGCCGCGGGTTTGGAATCGGGCAAAGCTCGAATAACCGTTATCGCCAATGGGTTTCCCCCCAAAGAAGGCTTGGAAGCGAATCTCTCGACGAAAACACCCGTGGAAGATTTTCAGGTGCAACTCGACAATGGACGGGATGTTCACGGTGTGGTGACCG
>JAJRYU010000350.1 GCA_024275615.1 Planctomycetota bacterium | reverse complement strand
GGATCTTCGACAGTGACAATGTGTTGTTTGCGCGTTTGATTGATCTGGTCGATCATGGCCGCCAAGGTCGTTGATTTGCCCGATCCTGTTGCGCCAGTAACGAGAACCAAACCTTTGGGGAGCGAGCAGATTTGTTCGCACACGTCCCGGGGCAGGCCCAGGTCTTCGAAACCTTTGATTTCGTAGGGAATGACCCGAAAGACGGCAGCCACGGCACCGCGCTGGACAAAAACATTGGTCCTGAATCGCCCTAGCGACTGAATGCCAAAGGAAAGGTCCAGTTCGTGTTCTTTTTCGAACTTGGCGATCTGCTCGGCATTGAGAACGCTGTAAATCAGCCTCTTGGTGTCTTTGGGTTCCAAGAGTTCGCTGCCAGCGTCAATGAGATCACCGTCAATGCGAAATTTGGGAGCTGCTCCCGCGGTGACATGGAGATCCGATCCTCCCCGTTCCACCAAACCCTGCAGCAGTTCCTCCAAGGTGAACATCGCCACCTCCTATACAACTCAAAATAGCGCGAACAGACGAACCTTGGGCGGTCCGGAGACGTCCAGAGTCTCTATCGGACGTCAGAGCAAGGTGCGTGAGCCATCGATATTTATTCGACACGCGGACACGCTTTGTGCCCGGGTTTGCCGCCGGATTCTTGCGTTATTCCACCGACAAAAAAAGCGTGCCCAAAAGGGCACGCTCCTGAGAGATCTTATTGGTGGTGAAGACTTATTCTTCTTCTTCCTTAGGCCTGAATGCGGACATGATCTGCTTTTGAATATTGGGAGGCACTTGTTCGTAGCCACATTCCTCGTAGGAGAATGAACCCTCACCTGAGGTAAGAGCTGTGATGATACGTGGGTATTCAGCCATTTCAGACTTGGGAACACGGGCAATAATCACCTGCATGGTACCCTTGGCGTCCATCCCTTGGATTCGTCCTCGACGCGTATTCAAATCCCCAGAGACGTCTCCCATGTGGTCAGAAGGAACGATGATTTCGGCTTCAACAATGGGCTCAAGCAAAGCCGGACGCGCTTTGCCCACGGCGTCAGCAAATGCTCGTCCACCGGCAATCTTGAAGGCTGCTTCTGAAGAGTCTACGTCATGGAATTTACCGTCCTTGACGAAGACGCGCACGTTACTCAGGGGATAGCCAGCAATAACACCAGCAACCATTTTTTCGCGAATACCCTTCTCAATGGCTGGAGCGAAGTTGCTCGGAATCGAACCGCCCACGATCTTCCACTGAAAATCGAGCCCAGTCCCTTCCTCGGCTGGTTCAATACTGAGATGGACCTCACCAAACTGCCCCCGGCCTCCCGATTGCTTTTTGTGGCGATAATGTCCGTCTGCGGGACATGTCACAGTTTCGTGGTAGGGCACTTTCGCCGGTGCCGTTTCGACTTCAATGCCGTAACGGTCTTTCAGTCGTTTGAAAACCGTGTCGAGGTGCAGGGCGGACATTCCTGAAGCGATGGTCTCATTCGTCGATGCACAATGATGAATGGTGAATGTCGGAATCTCATCGCAGAGCTTGTGAAAAGCTTCGCTGATTTTCGTTTCGTCCGCTCGGGATTTGGGTCGCACCGCAACTTGCGCCATCGGTTTTGGAAATGGAATGTCGGGCAAAAACCCACAATTCTCCGATGCCGATATCGTGTGGCCAATCTCCAGAGAGTCGATCTTGGTAAGAGCGACGATTTCACCCGCCACACCAGAATCTTGGCTGATTAGCTCTTTGCCCATGGGGACGACAATGTGACCAATCTTCTCTTTGCGACCGCCCTCGGCGTGATAGAAGAAGTCACCATTATGTAATTCGCCCGAGTAGATTCTCATATAGCTGATCTTGCCGACGTGCTTGTCGACAGTGAGCTTAAAGATCTGCCCCAAAAACGGTTCATCGACGGTCAATGGCCGCTCTTTGGACTCGCCATTGGCGCCAGCATCATCCCAGACTGTCACGGTCTTTGCATGAGCCGCGCTCGGAAACAAATCAGCGACAGCATCGAGAACACTCTTGCCGCCGACATCCTGCTCAACGGAAGAAAAAATGATAGGCACGAGTTTGCCGTCAGCGACTGCTTTGATGAAACAGCGTTTCAGGTCTTCACCGCCGATCTCTTCACCATCGAGATAGCGAGTGACAACATCATCGTCGACTTCCACAGCAGATTCGACAAAGTCCTGGTAGAACTTCTGCCCTTCTGCAGTATCTCCACCTTTCGTCCGCAAGAGCCTTGTTGGCACACCAAAGTCTTTACCTGTTCCCTGGGGCCAAGTGATGGGGATACAAACGTCGCCAAACCAGGTGCGTATATCGTCGATGATTTCATGAACATCGACTTCTGGGGAGTCGCACTTGGTGATCACGATCATCCGGGCTCGATCAAGTCTCTCTGCCGCACGCATCACCCGTCTTGTGGTGACCTGAACACCATGGGCAGCATTCACACAGACAATGGCACCTTCACATGCAGCGATGGCACCCATGGCGTCACCGATATAGTCGGGGTAACCCGGCGTATCGATGATCTGAATGAGATTACCTTCCCATTCACAACGGGCAATGGCGCTGTCGATGGAGTGCAGCTTCTCTTTTTCCATTTCATCAAAGTCGAAAACGGATGTGTGCTCTTTGACACAACCTTGTCGTTTCGTCGCTCCGGCCTTAAAGAGCATGATGTCGGCAAGAGTCGTCTTGCCGCTGTCACCATGGCCGACGATGCAGATGTTCTTGATGTTTTCGGGACCGTATTTTCCCATCTTGGGTGCTCCGCTGAAGAGGATGTGGGGAACAGAGAGTAGAACCCCGACAATTTCTTGGCAAGGAAAAACCCTGTAGGAGGATACCTACAGGGTAATCATCAACGAAACTGCGTAAATATGTCGCGTAATCCAGTCGATTCAATCGGATTTGGAGTAGAGCACGATTTCAACGCGCCGGTTCTTAGCATTGGCTGCTTTGCTCTTCCCGGGCATGAGTGGCCGATGCTCACCGTACCCGACCACACGCATCCTCTTTTCCGCAATGTTTTGTGTAGCACGCAAATAGTCTTGCACGGCCATGGCGCGGGCCAGGGAAAGAGCTAAATTTGTACCCCAGATCGCTTTGGTCTTTCCTAGGGGTGTGGCATCCGTGTGTCCCTCGACACTCACTTGAAGGTCGCGTCGTTGTTTGAGAAACCGTCCAATGCGGTCTAAGACACGTTCTCCTGACCGAGTCAGCGTATCTTGAGCCGTATTGAACATAGCCGACCCGCCGATACGTACAGCAACACTGCCATCATGCCGCTCGATGATGTCGATATTGGGACCCGCCAAACCCGACGTCTTGACGTCGGCAACCGGACGTTCTTTGGCCTTTTCCATTCTCGCCTGGTTGAGGTCGGCCTGGAGCTTGGCTATGGCACCCCGAAGACGTTCGTTTTCATCCCGCAGAACTTTGGTCCCGTTCTGCTCCTGCGCGGCCAACCCTTTCTGAGACTCAAGCTCTCGGTTCAGCGCATTTTCGACGGCATTCAAATCTTCAATTTGTTTCTTCAAACTAACGTTGTCTTCCTCAAGTGCCACAGAGCGGCGATCTCCTGGGGTTTCGTCCTCCGAAGTTGCACAAGCGGCGATAAAGAAACAGCAAGTAAGGGCCATCAAAAGGCGGCCAGCTCTGACGTCAATCATGGTTATTCTCCTCATTAACCAATGTTGTCCTTCTCCCAACGCACAAGTCAATGCGCGGCACCCCGACTCATGAAGTCAAGGACACTCTCTAAGAGCTGCGGCCCTCGAAACATGACCACCATCATGCCGAATGCCAGAAAAGGACCGAAAGGGACATAGCGATCTTTTCGAATCGCCAAAACAATTAAACCAATGATGCTTCCGGCGAAAGAAGCCACGACAATAACCAACAAGAACCACAGGCCGAGAATCCCGCCCATGCCAGCCAAGAGCTTGACATCGCCTAAACCCATGGCGGGTTTTCGAAATGCCTTGCTACCCAACCAGCCGATGCTCCAAAGTGTTCCCATGGCAGCACCAGCCCCCATGACGCCGTTGACCAAAGCATTCAAATTCGGGCTCCACCCCTCCCCTCCGGCAAAAGGTTCCCAAAATGTTGAAGGCATCAACTCAGGAACCAAAAAGACCAAGAAAGGTGCGATGGCAATACTGGGTTTTGTCAGGGCGTCCGGCAGAATTCTGTAGTCATAGTCAATGACACTGAGAGCAAAGAGTGTCGAGGTTATCAACACATGCATGGCCCAGAGCCGCCACCCACCAAACGCCAAGTCTATGTACCGAATCTGTTCTTGAGGAACGTCCAGAAACAACAATCCCAAGAAAACCAGACAGGTCACCAACTCGACAAGGGGATAGCGCCAGGAAATTCTCGCGCCGCAACCCCGACAACGACCTCGAAGCAAAATGACATAGCTCAAAAGCGGTATGTTGTCGAACCAACGTAACTGTACGCCGCATCGGGGACAGCGAGAACGTGTCTGACGCCATATGCTTAAGCACTCACGAGGAAGACGATAGATCACAACATTGAGGAAACTGCCAACGAGAAGGCCAAGAACGGCCACGAAGCCAACCACCAAGGAATAGATCCAATCCATACCACCTCCTGGATTTGCACGCCTTAATATTCTGACAGAAGAGAAGGACGGTCGGGGATCGTCAAGCTTGAAACAACAATTCGAGAGAGGGAACCTTCAAGACGAACAGCAGGTCCTTCTCTTTCGCTTTGCCGAAGCACAAAAAAAGATCCGGCCACCCCAAGGGGATGGCCGAACCTTCAATGAGAAAAAGGTCTTGTGTTTAGAAGCTGAAGCCAGCGACAAACCCGTCCAAGAATGGCACCGTGTTGGTCAAGAGATCAGCATGGAAGGTGAAACGAGCTTTCAGAAAGCGCTTGCCACTGATAGTGGCCAACGCACTTGGGAAAGTCACGCCGTTCTCGGAGACGTAGATCTGCCAGTCATTTTCAGTCACTGTTGCCGTCGAATTGTTCTTCGCGGCCAGTTCAATCTTAATCCGCGTATTGGCAGGCCGTGAGAAGATGTCGGGTGAAATCTCAAAACCGGTGTAGGTCGGATTCGACTGGCTTGTGTCGTAGAAAAGACTGGTCGCAATCGACAATTGCTTGGCCAAGGTAAATCTCGTGTGATGAATCACAGGGTCCTTCGAAAACGAGATCGGAGAACTGGAACGACCAATGTTGCGTCTAAAAGGGGTCGCAACACTGGTGTTCGTGCCGATAACAACATTCACGAACATGGTGGTCGCATTGGTGATATGAGGTTCAGGAACGATCATCTCGAACACGGGGTTCGGACGGGAACCCGCAGAAACTTGCTTGTCGCGATAGTCGAAAGGCAGGGTCAATCTTGGATAGGGGATGAACGCCCCATTCAGTGTCACGACGCCCGTAAAGTAAGGAGCCGGTCCGAAGCACAAGATAGGACTCTCGTTGGGAGCAAAGGTCGGGTCAACAACAACCGGGTCATTGACGGGGTGAACCAACGGATTGAGGAACTGATTCTGTGGGTTCTTCATGTCATAGTTGCGATTCCAATCGGAATCGAGGCCCGTCGTGGACGTTTGTACGACTGGGTTGCGAACCGTGTGTCCCGCTCGAAGCTGAAAACCGTTGTAGGTGACTGGAGACGCAACACCGTTCAGCGGCGCCCATTCGACCAGCTCGAAACTATCGGTGATATTCTGAGGCAACTGGCCTAAGGTGCCGCCCCCTTGAGTGATGTAGATCGCCTGAAAACGTCCACCGCCATTGGGCGCGATAAAGTTATTGATCAAGTCGTCATCAAAAGGTGAAGAATAGGGACAAAGTGCAGTCGTGCAATTGGGATTTCCTGGGTTTGGATTGCCAGGAGGATTAAGGGCGAACTGTACCCGCATACCTGGGTTCAAGATCCCCAGAGCTGGGAAGATGGGGGTACCATCGATTTCCAAACCACGCAGTTGGCTGGAAGACAATCCGGTCGTCGTGTCAATCTTTGCCCATTCAGCAACATTTTCTATTCCACCTTGGGGCACAGGGGGTGCCGTCGCATCAAAGCGGACTTGATCGTCGAATCCTTCGATGATGGAAGCAACGGTGGGCTCACCAGGCTGGGCAATCGTCGTGAAGGTCGCCTGGGCAATGACACCAATGTCAGTGGGGGCACTGCCTTGGATGGCCAAAGGAATACCAGCGGCCCCCTGAGGCAATCCCTTTAGATTCTTGGCATCTTCGACGGGATTGTTCTCGTCAAACTTCTCAATCGTCACTTGGATCTGGAACGGTCCGCCGCCAAAGCTGGGATTAGGTGTAATGCGGTACTCGCGCAAAGTTGCGTCCGGGACAATTGTCGCCGGCACAATAATACCGAGGGGTTGGTCTGGAAGTGGAACGTCAATGTTACGGACAACCAAGTTGACTTGAGAGTTCACCGTCGCTGGATCCACAGATTCAGTGAAGCGAATAATCAAAGTGTCATTGAATGGGATGGGATTGACGGCTGGAGCGCCTCCGGTCATCTCCAAGAAAGCTGAAGTGATTTCCTGGACCTTGGGAGCAACACGACTCAAGAATCCTGGGCCAGTACGGAAAAGTGTCGAAACAATGCTCTGATTCGCGGCCGTTGGTGGCGCCACTGTTGGCTGCGCACCGAATGTAGGGACCATCTGACCACCGATGGTAATACCAGAATTCGCAGGTATGAAGACATCGTATTGAGTGGTACTGGCGAAACCTGGAGAAATTGGCAATCCGAACAAGGTCGACAGATTTGGCGTGACGTTGGGGTCGAAAACGAGGGTATTCGCTTTCGTCGCATGCCGCCCGACGATTCCCGGATGGTTGGGAGCAGTCGGTCCCATGGTATCATCCAAGATTTGCAGGGCTGCACGGGCTGCAACTTGATCCACGAAGGCAAAATACGGCACCACAACCGTCGAGCCTGTTGTCAACTCTTTCCCACCATTGAAGACGGCGGGTGAAGTCATGCCTGCTTCGATGAGGAAGCCGCCAAACAGGCCGCCGTCGATGTTTCCACCAAAACCGATTTCGAGAGCTTCGTCTCTAAGAACCGGCGGCAGTGCGCCGCCCGTCGTTGTCGGGTGCCCTTGAAAGGACGTGTCGAAGACAGCGAGCAATGCAGCTGCATTGCCTCCGCCTGAATCACCGCCACCACAGGCGACTAGTAGGAAGGGTGACAACATGAATGCAATCATCAGCACAAGCGACGATATGCGCGTTATATTACGCGACATAGACCATTTTCCTCCGAACATGAGGGCCACCCGGCCCTACCTTTTCCCCAAATTTCGAGCTAGGGGCGCATCCCCAGCGACCGATCCGCAACATGATATGGATCATGTCCCAATTTCTCTACTATCCAGCGAAAGGAATGTGCCGAAAACAGCGCGTTCTTCACCGAAATGGAGAAACTCCGTCGAAAGACCCGATCTTGAGAATGCTCGAGGCTCGGACGAATCTCATGCACCCCCTTTGATACCGGGGTCTTGAACAGAACAGAGAGACAAGAACGCGAAGCCCGTGCCAATGAGATGCATCTTGATCCACGCCACGAAGAATTCCCGGACATCACCATAAGCTGTTCTATTGAAGCATGTTATGAGATGCCAATCTCGTGGCGTGACAAGATTTGCAGACGCAGACCCAAAAAATCGTCGTGCGCTATCGCACAGAGTAGTCTCAGAGAACCTCATCACAGAAGATACAGTGCCACGCGTCCTCTTGATCTGACCACACTCTTTGGAGCAAATACTCCCCTTCTGAGACAATCACGCAATTTGGATTCTGGCAGCGTTTTTTACCTCGCTCTTCAAAGATTCTCGGCTTGGCACGCTCGACACGCATCATTTCGTGCCCCAAAAGGAAAGAAATAAGCGCCATTCTCACCGGAACCCCTAGCGCAGCCTGGCGAAAATAGAAACTCCGAGGGTCACCATCGATCTCATGGGCGATTTCATCGACACGGGGCAAAGGGTGGAGAACCACGGCGTCCACAAAAGCGTCATGCGCCAAGAACCGTGCATCGATGGGAGGAAGTGCTTGCGCAAGGGTGGTCTCACTCTTAGGGAGACGCTCTCGCTGCAAACGCGTGACATAGATGGCGTCACAATGGACGCCGTCGAGTTTGAGGCGATCATCTTCGATTCCCCAAGCCTGCGGATCTCGGCAGTAGAGCAACGCTTGTCTCTCCTTGCCAGAAAACACGGAGTTCTCATCGACAACGCGAATTCCCTGCTCAACGGTCCCAGTCATGGCGCACAATCGCTCTCTTACATAGGCGGGCAATTCCAAGCCAGGCTCGGCGATGCACAAGACGTCGGTCCCGAAACGCACCAGCGCGAGTGCAAGGGAGTGTGTCGTCCGCCCGTATTTGAGGTCACCATAGAGGATGACCTTGAGTCCGCCCAGACGTCCTTTCGTCTGGCGCAGAGCGTAGAGATCACAAAGCGTTTGGGTGGGATGCTCATGACCACCATCACCTGCGTTGATCACTGGAACCGGCGCATATTCCGCCGCCAACCGGGCAGCACCAGCTTGAGGGTGCCGCAGGACGATGAGATCGGTGTAAGAACTCACAATCCGCACACTGTCGGCCAAAGACTCCCCCTTTGAGAAGGAAGATGCAGCCGCGTCAGACATGGTAATGACACGGCCACCGAGTCGGTTCATCGCCGCTTCGAACGACAATCTTGTTCGCGTACTCGGCTCAAGAAAAAGACTTCCCATCAAGTGCCCGGCGAGAACACCGTGACTCCTGTGGAGGAGCTGATTCATCTTGTCAGCAATAACGAAGAGGACTTCTATCTCTTCATTGGAGAAATCATCGATGGAGATGAAGTCGCGTTTCTCAGTCACCGAGTGCCTCCTGTGAGATAACCATGGATACGTCCAAGCCACGATAACGGGTTCAGACGTGACCGTCGAATAAAAACAGCGAATGAAGAGGTCCAAGGGAGAAGTCCCGGTCACCAAGCTTAGCCTAGAAGTAGCTGACGAAGGGCCTTCGCCGCCACATCAGGATCGTGGGGCAAGACCGATTGTGCCTCTTGAAGCAACTCAACCTGACGTAGAGTAAATGGGCAAGAAAACTCACGTACCGCAGGTCCGGCAAAGGGCGAAGAAAAGACGATACGGCGCCTGAGCTCTTCCAAGCCGGTGCCGTCCTGTGCAGAAAGCGAAAGTGCCATAGGAAATTTGCTTCCCAACTGCACCCTTTGTTCGCTACTCAACTGATCAGATTTGCTGGCCACCAACAGGCCATAGGAATCGCCAGCATCTTCAGGTGTGTCCACCGCACCGGTCAAGAGATCCAAGGCAGCACAAATCGTGATTGTCAAATGGGCATGACTTTGAGCCAATCGTGCTCGACTTACGCCTTGCTTTTCCACTTCGTCATCGGTTTCTCGGATGCCTGCCGTGTCGAAAATGAGAAAAGGGAAGCCATCCAATTCCAAGGGTGATTCGATCACGTCCCTCGTTGTCCCGGCCAAGTCAGTGACGATAGCCCGTTCTTTTTCGAGAAGCGCATTAAAGAGCGTACTCTTGCCAGCATTCACAGCCCCGGTAAGAACGATCCTTGGCGGCATTGACATCGACAACCCAAAAGGGGCACGGTTGAGCAGAGAATCAATGGCGGCTTCGACGCCAACTCGCCTCGCTTCATGGGCGGCTTCTCCAGGCGAGAGAGTCTCGATCCATCCAGCAATTTCCCTGGCGATCCCCCCTTCCAACGCCGCCAAGAAAAACAAGACAGAATGGGGCGAATTCGCTGCCCGAAGCAGGGCTTCAGCCTCTTGAAAGAGAGCCGGAGCCAAGGCACGCCGGCGACCTGGTTCAGGTATCTCGCCTGGCTGAAAACCTTTAGCGATCAGCAGATCGGTGACTCGTTTCTCGACCGCGATGCCACCGTGAATAGAAATATCGATGCGCGCGTCCCGACGGTGAACAATGACTTCGTCGATGACATCCTTCCCATCCACAAGACGACCAAACATGATATCTCCATGCTTGCGCCTCCGACCGCGAAAATGTGAATCGAGAAAGGCATCGACAAGACATCCGGTAAGGGCGAAGACATGAATTCCGCCGACACCAGGAGGAGTCAAACGCTGATAGAGGCAAGGAAGGAGCTCAGACATGGTCCTGCTCACGGGACCATGATAGAAGCGCAAGCCCCATGTGAATCAGAGGTCGTCCGATAGCGCGTTTGTCTGCGAGGATCTCTAAGGCAACGGCCTCGTCACCGCCAGTCACAACAATCTTCGCTTCCGGGCAGAAACACTGGGCCTTCTCAACCAGACGCAGAAGGCCACCAGCAAAAGTCTCAAAAACCCCAAGGCGTAGACAATCCGCTGTGGAGCGCCCGGGAAATGGCACAGGCTCGGCGTCCACGCGATGTAACATAGCACCGGAATCACCTAAGGCACTCCCAAGTGTTGACAAACCAGGGCCAATGGAGCCGCCAACAAACAAACCGTTGGCATCGACAAGATCGACAGTCAAGGCGGTCCCGGAGTCGATGACAATAACGGGGCTCATCATTTCCATATAGGCCGCATACGCTGCAAGCGGCCGATCTGGGCCGAGTGTGCTGTCATCGCCATAGGCATTGGCGATCGGCAGAGTGGCGCTGGTCCAAGATCGACAGCGCACAGAGCGACGAGTCAACGCAGCCTCGAGAACTTGCGAGACTGCCGGGTCGACACTCACAATCTCAACCTGTGCTCCCGGTGGACAACGTTCCTCGATTTCACCTTGAGTCAGATAATCGCAAGAGAGTCCTTCAACCCAAGTCCCGAGGTTTCCGCACAATCTGGCCAACGGCTTGTCCGGAAGCTGAAGGAGTTTGGAGCGACTATTGCCGATGTCTATGCCAAAACGTGGCTTCATAGCGCGACCCTATAGTCGTTGTAAATCGACCCGAAAGGGGCAAGGACTACTTCCCAAACCTGATGCCGTTGGTATTTGTGTTCAGGCCCTGCGTGTTCTTGGGTACGCGAACGGTAAAAGTTCGGGGTACTCCGCCTCGTAGCACAGTCACTCCAAAGGACTTCTTGCCTCTGTTCTTCCGCACGTAGTTAGTGACGGATGCTTTGCTCGTCACTTTTTGGTTGTCAACTCGGATAACGACGTCGCCAGGTTGAAGACCGAACTCTTGAAGCTGCCGAGGAATTGATGTGACTTCGACGCCGCCTTTGACTTTCTTGGTGCCGAGCTCACTCAATAGCTTTTCACCGCCAGAATCGTTCAACTGCTTCCAGCCCTCACTCGTAAACTCGACAACGGAATCACCATTCTTGTCGCGCCCAGGCCGAAAATAGGACACGCCGACGCTGGCTGGAGTCACCACACCCACCGTACCTTTGAGCTTGTTGATCTTGCCTGGTCCGCCAAGTTTCACTTTTTGGCCATTGGCCAATGTGCCGTGGATGTCAACATTTTCTGGATCTGGATGCAACTGGATGTCGACATTCACCTTGTCGGCTTCCTTGTTCCACGCGCAAACAATGCCCTCAGGTGTCACGTCGAGGAGAACACAAGGCCCCCATTTCTTGAGAACGGGATCGGCGTCTCCGCGAAAACTGTGGCCAGCACCAATGGTCTCGCCGACCTGATACCAGTAGGTCGAAAAAGTCTTGTCTTTTACTGATTTGATCTTGATGAACGCCCCGGCCCGCACCATAGACGGCCCGGAATTGGGCTTCTTGCTGTCGTTGCCAGACGTCTTGGCTGCCAAGACCACGTCCACCTCAATCAAGTTGGAAAGATCAGGAGCTTTGGCTTTCTTGGATGGGTCCTTGATATTGGCGGGTTTCTTGGGCGGAATATAGCCTTCGAAGGAAAAATCCTTGGCAAGGAAGGTCTTGAGCTTGTTCCGAGCCCCTTCCAGAGTCTTTGTCTTGGAGGGCAACTTCACTCCTCTGAGGACGGACTCCACCTTTTTCACATAACTCCTCAGACCTTTGGAGCGCGCTTTTCCACCGTTTTTCTGCATAAGAAAAACGAATCCAAGCAAACTCAAAACCAAGGCAAAGTTGACGATCCAAAGGACTTGTCGTTGAGTGGTTATCTTCATCGTTTCGCCATCATGCCGCAGCCATCACATCTCAGAAGCCTGTGAGAACAACGGTTTTCCATCCGAATTTCTTCCGAATCAACCAAGACCAGATCCGGCGTTTTCCCTGCGTGAAATCTTAACCCACGGGCGCAGACAAGGAAACGTCCTTCTTCGACGCTCTTCGCGACACCATATTCCAGCCAATTTGGATGAATTGGACCGTTCAGATACCGATACGGGCACCGCTGATCCCAGTTTCAATGCCACGAATGATGAGTTTTAGATCATCGGGGTTGTCAGAAGCCGAAATAGCGTCCTCAAGACTGACTACGCCATCTTCATAGAGTCCTTTGAGGCTCATATTGAAAGTCTGCGTGCCATAGTACTCCTGCCCTTCGCTGAGGGCCTTGTCGAGTTCCAAGGTTTTCCCTTCAAAAACCAATTCCCGCACCCGCGGCGTTGCCATGAGGAGCTCGATCGCGGGGACCATACCCGTGGTTTTGAGATTCGGGATCAATCGTTGGGAGGCCACACCGGCCAACACGGTGGAAAGCTGCAGACGAACGAGATCATGTTGATGGGGCGGAAAGAAGGTGTGGATCCGCTCCACGGTCTGAATGGCATTGATGGTATGAAGGGTGGTCAGAACCAAATGGCCGGTCTCAGCGGCAGAGATGGCGGCTTGCATCGTTTCTTCGTCGCGAATCTCACCGACCATGATGACATCAGGAGCTTCGCGCATGGCAGCTCGAAGTCCCGAAGCGAAACTCACGGTATCGACCCCCACTTCCCGCTGACTGACAATCGACAGGTTGTCTTTGAAGGTGTATTCGACTGGGTCTTCCAAGGTGATGATGTGTTTGTTGCGGGTATTGTTGATGAAATCGACGATGGCCGCCAAGGTAGTCGATTTGCCACTGCCCGTCACTCCGGTCACAAAGACAATGCCGCGATCAAGACTGGCAAAATGAGTGAATTGTTGGGAAGGCAACGTCAGATCTTCGAAACTCGGCACAATGTTTTTGATCTGGCGCATGACCAAACCCATGGCACCTGCTTGCCGAAAAAGATTGCACCGAAAACGACCGGCCTCGGGACTGTCGAAGGAAAAGTCCGCTTCACCAACCTCATTGAATCGATCCTTCATCGCGGACGGAGCAATTTCTTCGACAATGCGCTCACCGTCTTCAAAGGAGATGACATCGTCGGATAGGAACAGAACTTTGCCGCTGACTTTGACCGCTGGCTGGCTCCCGGTTTTGAGAATAAGGTCAGAAGCATCGGCGGCGACCGCCATTTGCAGAGTTTTCTTCAGATCAAACATCGAGGTCCTCAGATCAACAACAAGACAAGGACATAGGTGGTCCCTATCGTTCTTATCGACCCGATTCCGGTTTCAGTTCAGCACTATGTCTGGGTTTTCATGCAGTGTACGACCGATTCGCGAGGTCTCTCGGCCTTGGCGCACAAACTCCAAGTCAACCACCGCCAAGCACCACCTCAGATTCTTGGTTAGATAAGGCACGGCACCGCATTTACGCTGCTGGCAATCAAGTCAGATGAAACAAGTGAATGGGCAGGATGCCATTTAGGATTGCTGATTTCCGACCAGCAGCCAGCAGTCCTCAAGCAGTCGGTCGAGATTCTTGTGAGTGGCAGAGCTGACGGCATAGGCCTCCACGCCCAATTCCTCAGCAAGCTCAGCTGCTTGCTCGTCAGCGTTCTGAACCATATCTGCCTTGCTGAAGACTGCGATCATTGGCTTCGCCGCCAGAGCCGGAGAATACCGCTTTAGCTCTGCAACGATGGTCCTGTAGTTTTCGGCCGGATCCCCCCCATCCATAGGGGCCAATTCCACCATATGAACGAGGACTCTTGTTCTTTCGACGTGCCGCAAGAAACGATGCCCCAGCCCTGATCCTTCGCTGGCCCCTTCGATAAGTCCGGGAATGTCGACCATGACAAAGCGCCGAAAATCGGATAACTCAATGATGCCCGGATGAGGTTGCAAAGTAGTAAATGGATAATTGGCGACTTTGGGGCGAGCCGCAGATACCGCAGTAATCAGCGTCGACTTGCCAGCGTTGGGAAGCCCAACCAAGCCAACATCTGCAATGAGTTTTAGCTCGAGACGCAGAACACGTTCTTCACCCAGGAGTCCAGGGTTAGCGTGCTTGGGAGTCTGCCGGATCGCGTTGGCAAAACGAGCGCTGCCCCATCCGCCTCGGCCGCCCTTGGCCACGCACACGCGATCACCATCCTCTTTGAGGTCGCGGAGCAAAATGCCGCTATCTTTTTCGAAGACCAAAGTGCCCACGGGTACTTTGACGACGACATCATCCCCCTTCGGACCGTGCTTGCTCTTACCACCGCCGTTGGCACCCCCTCTGGCTCGTTGATGGGGATTGCGAACCAGTGTAAGGAGCGTCGATTCTTGGTGGCAGGCTAGAATATAGACTGAACCGCCATGGCCACCATCGCCACCATCCGGTCCGCCTTTGGCGACGTACTTTTCCCGGCGAAAGGCGATG